>MIDV01000078.1 GCA_001830245.1 Lysobacterales bacterium RIFOXYA1_FULL_69_10
CACCGCGCCGGTGAAGTCGTTGCCGGTGTTCGCCAGCGTGAGGACGCCACCACCGCTGTTGAAGTTCGCCGCACCTGCCGCCGCCGACTGCACGATGGTCGCGCCCGCCGCCTGCGTGATGCCCACCGCCTGCACGCCCAGCGTCCCCGTGCCGACATTGGCGTTGCCCAGGATCAGGCCATTGGCGTCCCGGATCGACACGTTGTTCGCGCCGCTGTTGCTCAGGCCCACCGCGCCGGTGAAGTCGTTGCCCGCGTTGGCCAGCGTGATCGCGTTGGCGCCCGCGGCAAGACTGCTGGTCCCCGTCACGCTGAGGGCACCGGTCTGACTGATGGCGCCCGCGGCCGTCGTCGACAGGTTGCCGCCTACCGTCGTCGTGCCAAAACTGGTCGCAGCGGCATTCGTGGTCAGGTCGTGGCTCGATCCGCTGACCGCGAGATTGCCAACCGCCGTGAGGATGGCGTTGCCGCTAGTCGTCAACGCCGCCGTCAATGCATTCGCGTCGGTCAGCGTGATGCTGCCGCCGCTGGCCGTCACCGTGCCGGTGAAATCGTTGCCGACCGAAGTCAGGCTTACCGCACCGGTGCCGCCAGCGATGCTGCTGGTGCTGCCGGCAAGAATGTTGCCGCCGATCTGCGAAATGCCGCCCGTGCTGCTCGCCAGGGTCAAGGTGCCCGTGGCGGTGATGTCGTTGTTCAACGTCAACCCGCTCGCGCCGGTCAGCGAGACGTTGTTGCCGCTGAGGCTGCCCTGGGTCATCAGGCTCGTGCCCGAGGACAGCGTGAGATTCCCGCTGCCGGTGTCGATGGCGGTGATCGTCGGCGCCAGCGTAAGCTGGCCGCCGGCCACCAGCGACACGTCCTTGTTCGACGCACTCGTGAACCCGACCATGTCCAGCGCCGTGGCATCGGTGATCCGTACCGCCTGGCCGCTGGCCGTGACCGGTCCGGTGAAGTCGTTGCCCGCATTCGTCAGGGCCAGGTCGCCCGCACCGGCATCGAGCGTCACCGCCCCGCCACCGGCTGCCTGCACGATGGCGCCGGTCTGGCTGATCCCGGTGGTCGCCGTCAGCGTCAGCGCTCCGCTGCCGATCGTCGACGCCCCCAGCACCAGTGCGTTCGCGTCGCTGACCGCCACGTCGTTCGCACCGCTGTTGCTCAGGCTCACCGCGCCGGTGAAGTCGTTGCCCGCATCGACCAGCGTGATCGCAGCGCTGCCTGCATTGATCGTGCTGCTGCCGGTCACGGCCAGCGCACCGGTCTGGCTGATCGCGCCGTTGTTGCTGGTCGCCGCCAGGTTGCCGCCCACCGTGCCGCCGCCCAGGTTCAGTGCGCCTGTGCTGGTCGCCGTCAGCGCACCCGTAGCCAGCGTGCCCAGGGTCAGCGCGTTCGTGTCGGTGACCTGCGTGGCGCCGCCGGCCAGGTTCACCGCGCCGGTGAAGTCGTTGCCGGTGTTCGCCAGCGTGAGGACGCCACCACCGCTGTTGAAG
>MIDV01000079.1 GCA_001830245.1 Lysobacterales bacterium RIFOXYA1_FULL_69_10
CAAGGGCCAGATCCGCGTCACCCAGGTGGCCGCCGGCCTGGACCATCCGTGGGCGCTGGCCTTCCTGCCCGACGGCACGATGCTGGTCACCGAGCGCGGCGGCGCGCTGCGGCGTGTCGGCACCGACGGCGCCGTATCCGCACCGATCGCCGGCGTGCCGGAGGTCTTCGCCACCGGCCAGGGCGGCCTGCTCGACGTGGTACTGGCCCCGGATTTCGCCACCACGCAACGCCTCTACCTCAGCTATGCCGAGCCCGGCGAGAACGGCACCGCCGGCACCGCGGTCGCCTACGGCACGCTGGCCGGCAACGCGCTCACCGACGTGAAGGTCATCTACCGCCAGGAGCCGAAGGTCGACGGCCCCAATCATTTCGGCTCGCGCCTGGTCTTCGACGGCAAGGGCCATCTGTTCATCAGCCAGGGCGAACGCAACAAGCGGCCGATGTCGCAGCAGTTGGACAAGCTGCAGGGCAAGCTGGTGCGCCTGAACCTGGACGGCAGCGTGCCGCAGGACAACCCCTTCGTCGGCAAGGCCGGCGCGCGCCCGGAGATCTGGAGCTACGGCCACCGCAACATGCAGGGCATGGCGCTGGACCCGCGCACCGGCAAGCTGTGGCAGAGCGAGCATGGTCCGCGCGGCGGCGACGAGATCAACCTGCCCGAAGCCGGCAGGAACTACGGCTGGCCCGTCATCACCCATGGCATCAACTACTCCGGCCAGCCCATCCCCGAAGCCGAGGGCAAGGCGAAAGAGGGCATGGAGCCGCCGTACCATGTCTGGGAGAAGTCGCCTGGCGTATCCGGCATGGCGTTCTACACCGGACACCCCGAAAGTCCCTGGAACGACAGTCTGTTCCTCGGCTCGCTGGCCGAACGCAACCTGATCCGCCTGACCCTGCAGGGCGACACCGTCCTCGGTGAGGAACGCCTGCTCAACGAGATCGGCGAACGCGTGCGCGACGTGCGCGTGGGTCCGGACGGCAACGTCTACGTGGTCACCGACGAGGAAGACGGCAAGCTGCTGCGGATCGAACCGCCGAAGGCGCCATGACCATGCGCCTGCCCGCCGCCCCCCTCGCCCTGCTCGTGCTCGCGGCCGCCACGGCGCTGTCCGCCCACGCGCAGTCGCTCATGGACTATGCGCAGGCCAAGCAGCGCGCCGACGCGGACGAAGCGTCGCTGCATCCCCTGACCTCGCAGGCGATGCGCGAAGCCCAGGCACGCGTGCTGGACGACGCCATCGCCCGCTGCGCCGCCCCCGATGCCGACACCTCGCCGTTCGTGGTGGTGGCGGAACTGGACGCCGCCGGCAAGGTGGCGCGGACGTGGCGCGACGGCGGCACGGCGCTGGCAGTCTGCGTGCAGGCGCAGATCGCCGGCAGGACGCTGCCCGCCCCG
>MIDV01000080.1 GCA_001830245.1 Lysobacterales bacterium RIFOXYA1_FULL_69_10
CCGGGCACGCCGATCATGGCCGCCGGCGATGCGCGCGTGCAGTTCGCCGGCTGGCGTGGCGGCTACGGCCGCGCGGTCATCCTCGACCACGGCCGCGGCCACACCACGCTGTACGCGCACATGTCGCGCTTCGGCAAGTACAAGGCCGGCCAGCGCGTGCGCCAGGGCGAGACCATCGGCTACGTCGGCAGCTCCGGCCTGTCCACCGGCCCGCACCTGCACTACGAATTCCGCGTCAACGGCGTGCACCGCAACCCGCTGTCGGTGACGATGCCGCCGCCGGAGCCGCTCAAGGGCGCCGACCTGGTCGCGTTCCGCGCGCAGATGGCGCCGGCGCTGGCGCAGCTGCAGCGCATTGACAACGCCCGCCTCGCCAAGGCCGAACCGGCACCGCAAGCCGAACCGGCCAAGCCCGAACGCCCGAAGGCGTAATGGCGACCGCGCCCCCTCCTGCGCACCACGACGACCCGCCTGCACCAGGCGGGTTTTTCGTTGGACCCGGGCTGTTCGTCGGCCTGATCTCCGGCACCAGCGCCGACGGCATCGACGCCGCACTGGTCAGGTTCGACAACCACGCCGGTGGCGCGCTGCAGTGCGAGGTGCTGCGCGCCCGCACCACGCCGTGGCCGGACGACCTGCGTCGGCGGCTGGTCGTGCTGGGACAGGGCGGCTCGCTGGATTCGCTGGACGAACTGGGCACGCTCGACACCCGCCTGGGCGAGGCGTTCGCCGAGGCGGCCTCGTCGCTGGTGCGCGATGCCGGACTCACCGCGGCGCACGTGCGCGCAATCGGCTCGCACGGACAGACGCTGCGCCACCGGCCGGAAGGCGCACGCTTCGATGGTCGTCATCCCTTCACGATGCAGCTGGGCGACGCGCACGTCATCGCCGAACGCACCGGCATCGCCACCGTGGCCGATTTCCGACGCCGCGATGTCGCCGCCGGCGGCCACGGCGCGCCGCTGGTGCCGGCCTTCCATGCCGCGCTGCTGCACGCGCCAGACGAAGACCGGGCAGTGCTCAACCTGGGCGGCATCGCCAACTTCACCCTGCTGCCGCGGCAGGGCGACGTGCGCGGGTTCGACACCGGTCCGGCCAACGCACTGATGGACGCCTGGTGCGAGCGCCACCTCGGGCAGGCGTTCGATGCCGACGGCGCGTGGGCCAGCACCGGTGCGCCCGACCTGGCACTGCTGGCCCGCCTGCGCAGCGACGCCTACTTCCTGTTGCCGGCGCCCAAGAGCACCGGCCGCGAGCACTTCCACCTGGATTGGCTCCAGCGCCACCTGCATGGCAGCGAGCGCCCGCAGGACGTGCAGGCCACCTTGCTGGAGCTGAGCGCGACCACGGTGGTCGACGCGCTGCGCGCGCACCAGCCGACCACGCGCCGCGTGCTGGCGTGCGGCGGGGGCGTGCGCAATGCGGGGCTGCTGGCACGGATCGCAGCGCTGCTGCCCGGTGTGGCGGTGGAGTCGACCGCACTGC
>MIDV01000081.1:0-87 GCA_001830245.1 Lysobacterales bacterium RIFOXYA1_FULL_69_10
CTCAGGGCCTCGGCTGGCCACGGCTGTACGTCGCCCATGTTCTGAGCGCGTTCGGGGCGGTCTCAGCCTCCACTCAGCACATGAACG
>MIDV01000081.1:125-3815 GCA_001830245.1 Lysobacterales bacterium RIFOXYA1_FULL_69_10
CCGCTGTGGGCGAATAGCTTCGTCCTGTCGGCCTGCGCTCTGGCAGTGATTGTCGGCCAATGGCTGCTTCTGCAGGGCGGTCCGCGCGTAGTGTCGCGAGAGCGCCCATGAGCGATCCGAAGTTCCCGGCGACTTCAATGCCGGATCGGGAATGGTGGTCGGCCCTGTTCCCTGATCCGGTCGCCGTCCTGCGCCGGCTCGGGGTTGAAGACGGAATGACGGTGCTTGATCTCTGCTGCGGCGACGGCTTGTTCACCACGGCCCTCAGCGAGATCACCCAGGGACGGGTCTACGGCCTCGACGTGGACCCCGTCCTCATCGCTCGGGCCAAGGCGGACCTCCACGCCGGCGCGAGTGGTGCGCTCGGGTGGATCGTTGGCGATGCCCGGGAGGTCGCAACACTGCTGCCTGCCCGGGTCGACTATGTGCTGATCGCAAACACCCTCCATGGCGTTGAAGAACCTGCTTCGCTCCTGAAAGAAGCGGGCCGGATCCTCGCTCCCGGCGGACCCATCGGGGTCATAAACTGGCGCACGCTGCCTCGTGAGCAGACGCCGGTTCTCGGGGAGCCCCGCGGCCCGGCGTCCGCCATGCGCATGTCGGCCGACGCGTTGAAGGCTGAGTTCGCTTGCGCCGGTCTGACCGCCGGGGCTCCCATCGATCTTCCCCCGTATCATTACGGCCTGGTGGCGACGCTGACCGGCCCGTCTTCTCGAAAGCGTATTTGAAATGATCACCGCTACAGGCCAAGGCGCGACTCTGATGACCGTCATCAGCAACGGCGTGCATCAGCTCGTCGCTGACGCACCCGTTGCAAAGGGTGGCGAAGGCGCCGGTTTCGGCGCCCATCAGTTGCTCGAAGCGAGCCTGGCCGCGTGCATCAGCATGGCCGTCCGGATGGACGCCGCTGCGAGGGGATTGGCTCTCGACGCCGTGACGGTCACGGTCTCGTTGTCTCGTCCGGATGAGAAGACGACCCGATTCGAGTATCAGCTCACGGTGACCGGCGATTTGACCGACGCCGATCGAGCCGGCCTCGATTACGCCGCACAACAGTGCCCCGTCCGCTCGACCCTCTCGAAGCGCCTTGAGTTTGCTCCCTCGTGATTGCCGAGGCCGCTCGCAATTGGACGCAGAAAGACAGATCCACAGCGGCACTGGCGACCACCCGGCAGGATCATCGACGTCGTCGTCTGCAACTGGACATCGCCCCGCGCATTCTTAGCGGCGGAGGCGGTCTCGTGCACGGGATGGTCGTCAGAGGCAGTGATGCAGCTACCCGGTCTACCGAGGAATCGAAGCATCACATAGCCAAGCTATGTGTGGGCTTCGCCCGGGCTTGCTCAAGGCAACCGCTGCGCGGTGATCTCGGGCGACCCCCACTTCGCCTTCGGCTGCAGCCGGGGCCCCTGCCCTTCTATCAGCCTTGACCTTCTGCCCTCCCAGTTGGTTTTTTCGCCGCCCTCGCTCGGAGAGCGATGGCCTGCTCTGACTGGATGATCGGGGTTGGTCGTGTCGGCCGACACCGATGGCCAGTAGTCTGGCGAATATGGGGCGGAGCGATTCAGGTCGACCGCCGTTGGAGTCCGGATCATGGCCCGCCGAAAACAGGATCTAGCGCTCACGCCGTCGATGCCGGGGACTTTCCTCCCGCTGGCGCATCCGACCCTTGTCGCGCGCCCGCCCGCCGGCGCGGGCTGGATCCACGAGATCAAATTCGACGGTTACCGGTTTCAGCTGAACGTTCGTTCCGGCCGGGCGACCTGGTTCACCCGCAACGGCCACGATTGGACCGAGAAGCTGCCCTTGCACTCGGCCGCGGCCGCGCTGCTCGAGGACTGCGTGCTGGATGGCGAGCTATGTGTAGAGGCGGTCGCAATTCTGGGCGCCTCCTGACAAACACGCTGGTCAGCCGTGGACTCCGCAGCCGGACGGCCTGCGACACCGGCTGGGCGCCGCAGGCTTCTGGGATCATCCAGCCGGAGGCGGCACCAGTGTCGGCGCATAGACTCGCCAGCCAACTGGATCCGGTGACTGCGATCGTCGAGCACCTTCGTCCCGCCGTGCGCCCGGATGACGCGAGAGAACAATAAGCGGAGCATTTTGGTGCCGGGCGACGTTTGTCGGGCTACACCAGCAAATGGCTCATCGCGTCCCATGTTCGAAACAATCCTGACCATCATCGCCGTAACCGGCATCCTCGGGATCGCGCTCCTCATGTTCGCGGAGAACGTATTCCCTCCGATACCCTCAGAGATCATTATGCCGATGGCGGGTTTCGCAGCCGCGCGCGGGGATCTGAACTTCGTTGCTGTGGTCCTTGCCGGCTCGTTCGGCGCTCTGCTCGGTGCGCTTCTCTGGTATGGCGTGGGCCATTGGTTTGGAGCTATCCGACTGAGGCGGTGGGCCGCGTCTCATGGGCGCTGGCTCACAATGACGCCTGAAGATATTGACCGAGCCACGGGATTTTTTGCCCAGCGAGGCGGGCCAGCCGTGCTTCTGGGACGGCTTCTTCCTGGCATCCGAACCTACATCTCGATCCCGGCCGGAATGGCCAGGATGCGTCTCGTCACGTTCACGCTGTGGACGTCGGTGGGAACGGTCATCTGGACTTGGTTTCTCGCCTATGTCGGATTTCGACTACAGGAACATTCTGCGGCCTTGTCGGATTGGCTCGACCCGATCACGACCGGCATTCTAACCTTGGGTTTGGCGATCTACCTGTATCGCGTGGTGACCTTCCGCAGTGTTCCCGCGAGCGGACCGCTGACCTGACGGGACTTGCGCTCGGAATGCGGTGCACTCTTTCGCTATCGCGGATGGCCGTTACAACCCGCGCGCTCGTCGGATACTTCTTGAAATCGACAAAGGTGCCGACCTTCACAAGCAGCGTCAGCTACCTGAAATGGCGGAAAGACTGTCACTCCCCAAAGCTCCGCCCCTCAACGGCCGTCAAGTTGCCGCGACCCGCTACAAGGACCTGCATTGCGTGGGTCATGACGTGAAATCATGTTCTGCTCGATCATGCCTTTGGAGCTGGCGAGCCCAAGGGTCGAGGGCGCGGACGACGACGTCCTCGCCTCCGTGTGATGCCGATCCGAGGGCGGCGGCGGCCGGGCCGACCGGTGCGAGTCGATCTTGGCCGAGTTCCTCCGCGATCGCGCTACGGCCTGATTAGGTCCTGTGCGCTTACCCTCCGACAGCGTGGATCCGGTCGATGTCAATACAAGGTATGGACGCCGCCCGAAGGCTCCTTGAGATCGGTTTTCGATATCGTTATCAGTAACCCCTAGCCTAGGGAGTATTGTCCATGCATCCAAAACAGATTCTTCTCATCGTGCTGGTGGGTCTGGCCGGTTGCGGCGAGACCGGGCAGGCCAAAGGCGACCAGCCCAACCCAGGCGGATGGCTGCTCGCGGACAAGGATCAAGACGATCGGTTTGCGCTGATCCAGCGACAGTTCCGTGGGTTCGACCAGCCCATGTGGGAAGTCGGCGAGAGATACGTGAAGCTCCACGAAGCGCTCGAGCGGGAGAACCCCGAGCTGGCGGCGTATCATTGGGAGAAGATCAAGACGACCATCGAGAACGGGGTAGAGAAACGCCCGGCGCGCGGGGCGAATGCAGAGCTCTTCCTGCTCGGCGGACCTTGGGCCGAGATCCACGCTGACCTGAGATCGGGTGAGCGGAA
>MIDV01000081.1:4036-10983 GCA_001830245.1 Lysobacterales bacterium RIFOXYA1_FULL_69_10
TCAAGGAAGCGCTGGAACCGGAATTCAAGGCCTACCAGCAGCAGGTCGTGAAAAACGCGCAGGCGATGGCGAACACCATCATCGACCGCGGCTACAAGATCGTGTCCGGCGGCACCGAGAACCACCTGATGCTGGTGGACATGATCGGGAAGGCGGCTTCTGGAAAGAGCTTGACGGGCAAGGCCGCCGAGGCCGCGCTCGGCCGCGCCCACATCACCGTCAACAAGAACGCCGTGCCGAACGACCCGCAGAAGCCGTTCGTGACCTCGGGCCTGCGCCTGGGCACGCCGGCGGTAACCACGCGAGGCTACGTCGAATCCGATTGCGTCGACCTGGCCAACTGGATCTGCGACGTACTGGACGCGCCGGAGGACGAGGCGGTGATCGCACGCGTACGCGATGCGGTGACGGCGCAATGCGCGAAATATCCGGTGTACGGATAAGCGACGTTGCACTGTCCCTTCTGCCAGCACACCGATACGCGCGTGATCGATTCGCGCGTGTCCGACGACGGCGCGACGATCCGGCGGCGGCGCGTGTGCGAGGCGTGCGGCGAGCGGTTCTCGACGCTTGAAACCATCGAGCTGAAGCTACCGGCGATCATCAAGTCCGACGGCCGGCGCGAGCCGTTCGATGCGCGCAAGCTGCGGCACGGGTTCGACCGGGCGCTGCAGAAGCGTCCCGTGTCGGAGGAGCAGATCGAGGCGGCGGTGCGCGCGGTCGTCCACCAGTTGCGCATGACCGCCGAGCGCGAGCTGGCCTCGCTGCGCGTGGGCGAGTTCGTGATGGCCGAGCTGCGCAAGCTCGACCACGTCGCCTACGTGCGCTTCGCGTCCGTCTACCGCGCATTCGAAGACGTCGCCGACTTCCGCGAGGAGCTCGACCGGCTGGAAAGCGACAGCGCCGGCGAGGGCCAGTTGCCGCTGCTCGACGACGCCGCGCCACGCGCGAAGGGCCGGCGGCGGTAAACGCGCTGTTGGCATCCCGGAGGCAGCGCGGGATCTGCTGTCCGGCGAGCAGGAGGGGCCGGTCTTCCAACGCGTCCGGGACGACAACGGAGCGCAGAGGTGCGAGCCTCCACCGGTCCCCGGTTCCATACGACGCCCACACGCCGAGAGTCCCATGACCCCAAGCACGCCACCCGCCTTCACCGCCACCGACCACCTGCACATGGCCCGCGCGCTGCGCCTGGCCGAACGCGGGGCATGGACGACGCGCCCCAATCCGATGGTCGGGTGCGTGGTCGCGCACGGCGAGGAGGTGGTGGGCGAGGGCTGGCACGTGCGCGCCGGCGAGCCGCACGCCGAGGTGCTGGCGCTGCAGGCGGCCGGCGGCCGGGCGAAAGGCGCCACCGCCTACGTCACGCTGGAGCCCTGCGCGCACACCGGCCGCACCGGGCCGTGCGCTCAGGCGCTGATTGATGCGGGGGTAGCGCGCGTGGTCGCGGCGATGCGCGACCCGTTCCCGCAGGTCGATGGCGCCGGGTTCGATGCGCTGCGCGAGGCCAGCATCGAGGTTGCCAGCGGGCTGATGGAGCCGCAGGCGCGCGCGCTCAACCGCGGCTTCCTGTCGCGGATCGAACGCGGCCGGCCGTGGGTGCGGGTGAAGTTGGCCACCAGCCTGGACGGACGCAGCGCACTCGCCAGCGGCGATTCCAAATGGATCAGCTGCGAAGCGTCGCGCGCCGACGTCATGCGCTGGCGCGCGCGCGCCGGGGCGATCGTCACCGGCGCGGGCACGGTGCTGGCCGACGACCCGGCCTTGACCGTCCGTTTGGGTGAGGGTGAAACCGACCGCGACTTCGTGCCGCCGCTGCGCGTGGTGCTCGACCCCGGACTTGCCACCACGGCGCGCGGCCGCGTGCGCGAAGGCGACGCGCCCACGCTCTACATCCACGCGCCGGACGCCAAGGCGACACGCGGCATGAGCGCCCAGGCCGCGGCGGTCGAGGTGCGCGCCGGGCGGTTCGACCTGCACGCCGTGTTGCGCGTGCTGGCCGAGCGCCAGGTCAACGAGGTGCAGGTGGAGGCGGGCGCGACGCTGGCGGGCGCGTTCATGGAGGCCGGCCTGGTCGACGAGTTGCTGCTCTATGTAGCGCCTGTCCTACTGGGCCCCGAGGCGCGGCCGATGTTCGGCGGGCTGGACATCGATTCGATGACGCAGCGGATGCAGCTGAAGATTATCGAGACGCGTCGTGTTGGCGAGGACCTGCGGCTGCTGCTGCAGCCCGTCGCAACACCCGCCTGAGACACATCCAACAGGGAGGTCGCCACGCATGGGAAACCGAACCGCACGACCGCCCGTGCTGGCCTGGATGATGCCGGTGCTGGTGGTGGGCCTGCTGGCCGGCGGCTGCACCTGGCGGATCGTCGAGTCCGGCCGTGCCGCCACGTTGCCCGGCATCGCGATCGTGATCCTGGGCGCCGTGCTGCCCGTCGCGATTGCGTTTGCGGCCGTACTGCTTGCGTCGCGCAAGCGTGGCGGAGGGCGTGACTGACGTGGCGTGCATCGCCACGCGGATGAGGTAACGGACATGACGCAAGCGACGTTCCCCGACCACTTCTCCGGCGTCGCCGATGCCTACGCGGCGGCGCGCCCCGAATACCCCGACGCCCTGTTCGATGCGCTGGCCGACGTCGTGCCGGCCAGCGCGACCGTGTGGGAACCCGGCTGCGGCAGCGGGCAGGCCACCCGGGGGCTGGCGGCGCGCTTTGCCCGCGTCCACGCCACCGACCCCAGCACCGAACAGGTCGCGCGGCACTGGGCACGGGATGGTGCGTCGAGCGACGTAACGGTGGCGGTCGAACCCGGCGAGCGCACCGCGCTGGCGGACGGCAGCGCCGGGCTGGTGGCAGTGGCGCAGGCGCTGCACTGGTTCGACCGGCCGCGCTTCTTCGCCGAATGCGAACGCGTGCTGGCCCCGGGTGGTGTGCTGGCGGCGTGGGGCTACCCGGACTTCCTGCCGCCGGAAGGCATGGCGGACGCGGTGGCGGCGTACCGGGCAGAGATTGAACCGCACTGGCCGCCCGAGCGCGAGCAGGTCGATACGCACTACGCCGGGTACCACTGGCCCTTCGCGGCGTTGCCGGTGCCGACGTTGTGGCTGGAGGCCGAGTGGTCGCTGCCGCGCTTCCTGCGCTACCTGTCGAGCAGCTCGGCCAGCGCGCGCTGCCGCGCGGCCACCGGTGACGACCCGGTGGCGCGGCACGCTGCGGCGCTCTCGGCGGCGTGGGGCGAGGCGGACGAGGTGCGGACCATCACGTGGCCGCTGTTCCTGCACCTTCGCCGGAAGGCCTGAGCACGTGCCGGTCGCCACGATTTAAACTCCGGGCCCCGAAGTACGGAGCACCGCGATGTTCACTGGCCTCATCGAAGGCGTCGGCCGCCTGGCGTCGCGCGAGGCGCGCGGTGGCGACGCGCGGCTGCGCATCGACGCCGGCACGCTGCCGTTTGGCGACGTGCAACTGGGCGAGAGCATCGCGGTCAACGGCGTATGCCTGACGGTCGTCACCTTCGACGCCACGGGGTTCGACGCCGACGCTTCGACCGAAACCCTGGGCCTGACGACGCTCGGTGCACTGCCACCAAGCCGCCCGGTAAACCTGGAGCGAGCGATGCGCCCCACCGACCGCCTCGGCGGCCACATGGTCAGCGGCCACGTCGACGGCGTCGGTCGCGTGGCGTCCGTGCACGAGGATGCCCGCGCCCAGCGTTGGCGCTTCGACGCGCCGCCCGCGCTGCTGCGCTACATCGCTACCAAGGGTTCGATCTGCGTGGACGGCGTCAGCCTGACGGTCAATGCCGTGGACGAGGCCGGGTTCGAGGTCGCGCTGGTGCCGCACACGGTGGCGCACACCGCGTTCGGTGCGACGGCCGTGGGCGACGCGGTCAACCTGGAGGTCGACCTGGTCGCGCGCTATGTGGAGCGGCTGCTGCAGGCGCGCGGCTGACGCCGGAACGCTGCATTGCGGTGCCCCCTGCGGGCGTGGGGCAGGGCAGGGCGTAAAATGCCGGCCCCTGTCGACCCGCGGTCCTCGCCATGCCCTTCAGCCCCATCCCCGAACTGCTCGAGGAAATCCGCGCCGGCCGCATGGTCGTGATCGTCGATGACGAGGACCGCGAGAACGAGGGCGACCTGATCATGGCCGCCGAGCTGGTCAAGCCGTCGGACATCAACTTCATGGTGACCCACGCGCGCGGGCTGGTCTGCCTGTCGTTGATCCGCGACCGCTGCCGGCAGCTCGGCCTGCCGCCGATGGTCCGCGACAACACCTCGCAGCACCACACCAACTTCACCGTCAGCATCGAGGCCGCCGAGGGCGTCACCACCGGCATCAGCGCCTACGACCGCGCCCACACCATCCGCACCGCGGTGCGGCCGGACGCCTCGCCGTCGGACCTCAACCAGCCGGGCCACATCTTCCCGCTGATGGCCCAGCCCGGCGGCGTGCTCAACCGCGCCGGCCACACCGAAGCCGCGGCCGACCTCGCGCTGCTGGCCGGGCTGGAACCGGCTGGCGTGCTGGTGGAGATCCTCAACCCCGACGGCTCGATGGCGCGCCGGCCGGAGCTGGAGGCGTTCGCCGCCGAGCACGGGCTGAAGATCGGCTCGATCGAGGCGCTGATCCGGCACCGGCTCGAAACCGAACACACGGTCGAGCGGGTCGACGCACGCGGGATCGAGACCGAACACGGCCCGTTCCAGCTGGTGACCTACCGCGACCGCCTCAGCCACGGCCTGCACTTCGCGCTGGTGCGCGGCACGCCCGACAAGGCCGAGCCGACGCTGGTGCGCGTGCACGTGCAGAACCCGCTGGCCGACGCGCTGCACTGGCGCCGCCCGGATTTCGGGCCGGCGGTGGGCGAGGTGCTGGCCGCGATCGCCGCCGAGGGCCGCGGCGCGCTGGTGCTGCTGGGCGACAACGCCAATGCCGATGCGCTGCTGGCGCGGATCCAGGCGCCGGTGCAACCCGACGACGAACCCGCCCCCGGCCACGCCCTGGCCGAGTGGCGCCGCAACGGCGCCGGTGCGCAGATCCTGGCCGACCTCGGGCTGGCGCGGCTGCGCGTGCTCGGCACGCCGCGCAAGCAGGTGGGCCTGGCCGGCTACGGGCTGGAAGTCGTCGAGTACGTGGGGCTTTAAGCGCCGCAGCCTTCGTGCGCCGGGCCCACGGCGCAGCGCACCGCCGAGCCCCAACCCCGACCCGGCTACACTAGCGCCCCCCGCCGAGACCCGATTCCCATGCCCCATATCGAAGGCGACCTGCGCCGTCCCGCCGGCGCGCGCTACGCCATCATCGCCAGCCGCTGGAACCCGCGCATCACCGACACGCTGGTGGCCGGCGCGCGCAAGACCTTCGCCGAGCATGGTGTGGACGACGACGCGGTCGACGTGGTCCGCGTGCCTGGGGCGTGGGAAATCCCGGTGGTCGCCGGCCGCCTGGCGCGCAGCGGCGACCATGCCGCGATCGTCGCGCTGGGCTGCGTGGTGCGCGGCGACACGCGCCACTTCGAGCAGGTCGCCGACGGCTGCTCGGACGGGCTGATGCGCGTCGCGCTGGACACGGGCGTGCCGGTGGCCAACGGCGTGCTGGCGGTGGACCGGTTCGAGGATGCCGAGGCGCGCGCCGGCGGCAGCCATGGCAACAAGGGCGAGGAGGCCGCACTGGTCGTGATCGAGATGAGCCACCTGATGCAGCAGTTGCCGGAGGTGGCGCGATGAACCGCCGCCGTCCTGACGGCGTCGACCCCGTCGCCCGCTCCCGTGCGCGCCGCCGCGCGCTGCAGGCCGTGTACGCCTGGCAGATGTCGGGTACCGGCGCGCGCGAGGTGATCGCGCAGTTCGCCCACGAGCAGGCCAAGGAGCCGGCCGACCTGGCCTACTTCGAGGACCTGGTGCGCGGTGTCGACGAACACCGCAAGGACCTGGACGCGGCGCTGGCGCCGTTCCTGGACCGTGACATCGAGCAGGTCGACGCGATCGAGCGCGCCGTCCTGCGTCTGGCCGCCTACGAGCTGCGCCACCGCCCGGACGTGCCCTACCGCGTCGTGATCAACGAGGCCATCGAGATCGCCAAGCGCTTCGGCGCAGAGCACGGCCACACCTACGTCAACGGCGTGCTGGACCACGCCGCCGCCGACTGGCGCTCCGTCGAAGTCGGCGCCGGGCGCTAGCTTTCCTCTCCCTCCCCTGCCGGCAGGGGAGGGTGGGGAGGGGGGGCTTTTCGCGCGCGAGGTCCACTCAGCAAGAGCACTCCCTCCCAACCTCCCCCTGCCTCGCAGGGGGAGGAGCTAAACCCGAACTCGGCACGCCCCAGGGAACGGCCTTGGAATTCGACCTGATCCAACGCATCCGCCAGCGCGCCACCACCCGCGACGACGTGGTGCTGGGCATCGGCGACGACGCCGCGCTGCTGCAACCGCCGACGGGCCGCCAGCTGGTTGTGGCGATGGACACGCTCAATGCCGGCGTGCATTTCCCTGCCGATACCGCGCCCGCCGACATCGGCTGGAAGGCGCTGGCCGTCAACCTGTCCGATCTGGCCGCCATGGCCGCGGAGCCCGCGTGGTGCACGCTGTCGTTGTCGATGCCCGACGCCGATCCGGTGTGGGTCGACGGCTTCCTCGACGGATTCCTTGAGCTGGCGGACCGTCACCACGCGTCACTGGTGGGCGGCGATACCACCCGCGGCCCGCTGTCGGTCTGCGTGACCGTGCACGGGTTCGTCGAGCCGGGCCGCGCGTTGCGGCGCGACGGCGCCAGGGCCGGTGACGATGTCTGGGTGACCGGCTCCCTGGGCGACGCGGCCGCGGCGCTGTCGTTCCTTCTCCCTCTCCCCCCGGGAGAGGGCCGGGGTGAGGATCCGGCGAAGCGATCGACATCCCAAGCGGTCGTCGCGCGTCCCGGGCCCGAACCCTCACCCGAACCCCTCTCCCGGGGTGAGAGG
>MIDV01000081.1:11007-20039 GCA_001830245.1 Lysobacterales bacterium RIFOXYA1_FULL_69_10
TTGACGCAGCGCTTGCACCGGCCCACGCCACGTGTTGATGCCGGACTCGCGCTGGTCGACATTGCCCACGCCGCCATCGACATCTCCGACGGGCTGCTGGCCGACGTCGGACACGTCGCCCGGGCCAGCGGCGTCTCGATCCATATCGACGTGGATGCGCTGCCGGCATCCGACCCGTTGCAGGCGACGTTCGACACGGAGATGCGACGTACCCTGCAGGCCACCGGGGGCGACGACTACGAGCTCTGCTTTACCGCGCCCCTACACGCGCGTGATCGCATCGCGTCGCTGGCCTCCAGCCTGGGCCTGGGGATCACCCGAATCGGTCGCGTCGAAGGAGGCGAAGGCGTGCATGCGTCATATGCCGACGGGACCGCGTGGCGGCCGTGTCGCACCGGCTACTCGCATTTCGAGAGCTGACCTGGGGAGCGACGTCAGTCGCGATCCACGTCCGCTCAGCGCTGATCGGCCCACCCGCTCAGGCCGGCGGCAGCAGCTTCCCCGGGTTGAGAATGGCGTCCGGGTCGAACACCGCCTTGATCTGTCGCATCAGCGCAAGCGTCGGCACATCCACCGCCTGCGGCATGAAATCGCGCTTGGCCAGGCCGATGCCGTGTTCGCCCGACAGCGTGCCGCCCAGCGAGATCGCCAGCGCGAACACCCGCGCCAGCGCCGCCTGCGCGCGCCGCGACTGCGACGCATCGGCCGGGTCGTACATCAGGTTGACGTGCAGGTTGCCGTTGCCGGCATGGCCGAAGCAGACGATCGGCAGGTCGAACTCGCGTGCCAGCACCTGCACCCCGTCGACCAGTTGCGGGATGCGCGATACGGGCACCACCACGTCCTCGTTGATCTTGCCCGGCGCCAGCGTGCGCAGCGCCGGCGACAACGCCTTGCGAGCGGCCCACAGCCGCGTGCGCGCGGCCTCGTCGGCGGCATCGTCCAGCGACACCAGGCCATCGCCACCGGCGGCGCGCATCAGGGCCTCGATGTCGTGCGGCAGGCGGGCCGCGTCGCCGTCGGCCTCGATCATCAGCAGCGCTCCCGCGTGCGGTGGCAGGTCGGCGCCGCCGACATCGCGTGCCAGCCGCACGGCGTGCGCGTCCATGAACTCCAGCATCGACGGTGTAACGGGCTGCGCCATCAGTCGCGCCACGGCCTGTGCCGCACTCGAGACATCGCGATAGATCGCGCGCAACGCGCGTCGTGCCGATGGCGCGGGCGTGAGCCGCAGGGTGGCTTCGACGATCAGCGCGAGTGTGCCCTCGCTGCCGACCAGCAGCCGGTGCAGGTCCAGGCCGGTCGAGCCCTTGGTGGTGGCGGTGCCGCTGGTGATGAGTTCGCCGGCGCCGGTCACGGCGGTCAGTGCCAGCACGTTGTCGCGGCTGGCGCCGTACTTCACCGCGCGCGGGCCGCCAGCGTTGCAGGCGAGGTTGCCGCCGACGGTGCTGAACGCCGCGCTCGTGGGATCCGGTGGCCAGAACAGCCCGGGTGGCGCGAGCGCGGCCTGCAGGTCGCCGTTGAGCACGCCCGGCTCGACCACCGCGCAGCGGTCGCCCGGGCGGATGTCGAGGATGCGGTCCATGCGTTCGAACGAGACCACCACGCCCCCGTCGACCGGCACCGCGGCACCCGTCGTGTTGGTGCCGCGGCCGCGGGCCACCACCGGTACGCGGTGGCGGCGGCAGGCGCGGACCAGCTCGAGCACCTGCGTGCGATCGCGCGGCAAGGCGACCGCATCGGGTAGCGCCTCGCGCCGGGAGTTGTCGTAGCCGTAGCCGACACGCTCGCCGGGGTCGGTGCGCAGGCCGTCGCCGAGCAGGTCGGCGAGTTCGCGCAGCAGGGTGTCGGGTAACGTCATGGTCGGGCCGCGGTCCTGTCAGCAGTCGTCGGCACGGAATGCATCGCGCAGCCAGTTCAAACGCGGCGAATCGGCGCCACCCGAAGCTTCGACCACGTCGAACCGACACGACGCGTCCGCATAGCGGAGGTGCGACTGCAGGAACGCTTGCGCTGCACGTACCAGCCGACGCCGCTTGGCAGGCGTCACCGAGACCGCGCCGCCGCCGAACGCATCGTCATGGCGATGGCGGACCTCGACGAACACCAGCGCCTCCGACCGTCCGGTCGCGTCCCACATCACCAGGTCGAGTTCGCCGAAGCGGTAGCCGACGTTGCGCGCGATCTCGCGCAGGCCGGCGCGTTTCAGGTATGCGCAGGCCGCGGCCTCGACCGCGGCCCCGGTGTCGCGTGTGTCAGCGCTCGGCACCGGCCAGCGGCACCTGGCGGCCGCCGATGAAGGTCGACCACGCCGGCGTGCGCTGCACCTGGCCGAAGCCATCGATGCGCAGGGTGCCGGTCGCGCCGTCGACACGGCCGTCGGCGCTCAGTGCGAGGTGTTCGAGGTAGGCGGTCAGCAGCCACGCATCGAAACCGAACGCGAACAGCCGCGCGCCGCCGCCCTTGGCGGTCGGCAGCTTGGCCGCCGCACTCTCGACGCCGGGCAGTCCACGGATGCTGCGGTTGTTCCAGGCGATGGTCGGGAACGCGATGCCGTCGAGCACGCTGTCCTCTTCGGCGTTGCCGGTGCCCGACAGCAGCTGCGAGGTTGCCACGCGCGGCTTGCCGGCCAGGCCGGCCATCGCGAGTTTCGGCACCACGCCACGCGCATCCTCGCCGCGCACGGCAAGGAACACGGCATCGACGCCGCCTTCCTTCTGCGCGAACACCGAGAAGTCCTCGGTGCGCGAACCGACCACGTCGGTCACCACGCCGCCGCGTTCGGCCAGGCGTTCGCGCAGGGACGCAATGGCGCGCTGCTGGGTATCGGACTCGCCGCCCACCGCCAGCACGCGCTGAGCGCCGCGGTCGAGCAGGTAGTCGGCGGCCGCCGCGCCTTCGTCTTCCGGCGACAGCGCGAAGCTGGCGTTGCCCGCCGGCGGTGCGACGGTGCCGCGATTGAGCGCCAGCACCGGCACCTGCAGCGTGCCGCGCCCGAACAGCGCGTCCACTTCGTCGCGGCCGAGCGGGCCGACCACGAAGTCATGGCCGCCCGTCACTGCGCGGTCGTACGCCGACAGGGTGCCGCCGGCGGTGCCGTGGGTGTCGATGAAGGTGATTTCCGGGCGACGGCGGCGCTCGCCGTAGTAGCCGGCCAGCAGGCCGTCGCGTACCGGCGACGCGGCCGTCGCCAGGTCGCCCGACAGCGGCAGCAGCACGGCCAGGCGCGTCGGGGGGCGGTAGCCGTCGCTGTCGGCGGGCGGCCGGTTGCCGGCATCGAACTGCCACTGCCCGCGGTCGAACGGCCGCGGCAGCGGCAGCCCGCGACGCAGCAGCGCGCGCCCGGCGTAGTTGTAGAGCGGGTCGCCCTCGGGCATGGCCGCGGCTTCGCGCGCCAGCGTTTCGTCGTCCAGCTGCGAGAGCAGGGCGCCGATCCGCGCCTCGGTCCTCGTCCGCTCGGTGCCGGCCTGGCCGGCGGCATCACGCGCCAGTTGCGAAGCCTCGGCGATCACCGGGCTCTGCACCACCGGTTCGGGCGCGGGTGCGGTGCGGGTGGCGACCGCGCCACAACCGGCGAGCAGTCCCAGCACCAGTGCAGCCAGCACCGTGCGCACGGCGAGCGGGGTAGCGCGTGTCATCGAAGGGCTCATCGGCAATCGTCGCCTCGGGGGCGTTTGCGTGAAAGGGGTACGATTCTACCCATCCCCCACGTGGAAGCACGATGCAGACAGGCGCACCGCCAAAGGCCGGCACGTTGTATGTCGTCGCCACCCCGATCGGCCACCTGGGCGACCTGTCCGTCCGCGCACTGGAAACGCTGCGCACGGTCGACGCGATCTGCGCCGAGGACACGCGGCACACCCGGCAGTTGCTGTCCCACTTCGGCCTGGAGCGTCCGCTGCTGGCGCTTCACGAGCACAACGAGGACGCGCAGGCCGCGTCACTGGTGCGGCGCCTGGAGGAAGGCGACTCGCTGGCGCTGGTATCGGATGCCGGCACCCCGCTGGTCAGCGATCCAGGCTATCGGCTGGTGCGTGCCGCGCGCGCGGCCGGGCTGCGCGTATCGCCGGTGCCGGGTGCGTGCGCGGCCATCGCCGCCCTGAGTGTGGCCGGGCTGCCGTCGGACCGGTTCGTGTTCGAGGGCTTCCTTCCCGCGAAGGGGGCGGCCCGACGCGACCGGCTTGCACGGCTGGTGTCGGAGCCGCGAACGTTGCTGTTCTACGAATCGGGACACCGGATCGAGGAGTCGCTGGCCGACATGGCCGCCGCGTTCGGGCCCGAGCGCCCCGCGGTGCTGGCGCGAGAGCTGACGAAGCTGTTCGAGACCGTGCTGGGCGAGACGCTGGGCGATCTGGTCGAGCAGGTCGGCGCCGATCCGAACCAGCGCAAGGGCGAGTTCGTGGTGATGGTGCAGGGCGCCGGCGAGGACGCCGATGCGCGCATCACCGAAGGCCGGCGCGTGTACGCGACGCTGGCCGCGCACCTGCCGCCGTCGACCGCCGCGAAGCTCGCGGCCGAGTTGACCGGTGCGCCGCGCAAGGCGCTTTACGGGGGTGAAGCGGGGATGGGCAACAGGGAATAGGAAAGGTCGGGTAGGCCCCGGCATGCCAGCGCGTTCAGCCCACTGAACTGGATTGCAGTGTCCGCCGCGTTGGAGCACCCGCTCCCGTACAATCGCCCCCGGCGGAGTCGGCCAGGCAGCCGCGTCATGCGCAAGCATGCCGAGGAAAGTCCGGGCTCCACAGGGCACGGTGCCAGGTAACGCCTGGGCGGGGCGACCCGACGGAAAGTGCAACAGAGAGCAGACCGCCGATGGCCCGCGAGGGCACAGGCAAGGGTGAAACGGTGCGGTAAGAGCGCACCGCGAGTCTGGCAACAGACCGGCACGGCAAACCCCACCGGGAGCAAGACCAAATAGGGAGGCAATGCCGCGGCCCGCGGTGCCTCCGGGTAGGTTGCTTGAGCGTCGCGGTGACGCGGCGCCTAGAGGAATGGCTGCCCACGACAGAACCCGGCTTATCGGCCGGCTCCGCCACCTTTTCTCGAACTCCGCGGCCCGGATGCGCGTAGCGCGGCCGGGGGTTTGCGTGAGCCTCGAACCCGGGGACCGCGCAGTTTTCGCGATGCAGCCCTAGGGGCCGTTCGCGCGCTCCTGTAGGAGCGGCTTCAGCCGCGATCACAGTTCGCATCCCCGTTCAGCCAACTGCGGATGAAGTCGACCGCGATGCCCGGGCGCCGCCGACCACCTTGTTGCGGCGCACCAACCCCTTCGGCCGATTCCCGTGAATGCCACGTGACGGCGTCCAAGCCTGTGGATATCTCAAAAAATGAGACGAAACAACGGTTAGTGGATAAGTCTTGAATAAGACTCTGAAGTTCGCTGCAAGTCATTGACGCGCCTAGTGAAAACCCACCCTGAAAGTTGTTGACAACCCTGTGGGGCGTGCCTAAGGTGGGCTTCCGAGGGGAAACCGGGGTTTTTGTGGTTTTCCGTGGCCGGAGTCGCTCATTCGGGGCGTTTCCATCGACAGGCAGACCCGCCCGGTAGAGGCGGGCTCCCACAGGTGCTCAATGTTCCAGGGCGAGACCGCGATCACGATCGACGACAAGGGCCGGCTGGCGGTGCCCACCGCCCACCGTGACGTCGTCGCGCGCGATTGTGGCAACCGCCTGGTGATCACCTACAACCCCTTCGAGTCCGGCTGCCTCTACCTCTACCCGCAGCAGGTCTGGGAGCGCGTGCGCGACCAGGTCAACAAGCTGCCCAAGGCCAAGAAGACCAGCCGCGTGATGCAGCTCAAGCTGGTCGGCGCGGCCACCTTCGTCGAACCCGACGGCAATGGCCGCATCACCGTGCCGGCCAGCCACCGCGCCGCGGTGGGCATCGAGAAGAAGGCCGTGCTGCTGGGCATGGGCGACAAGTTCGAGTTGTGGAGCGAGCAGGCGCACCACGCGCAGATCCGTCAGACCATCACTGACGAGGATCTGAGCGAGGACCTGCTCGACCTGCAGCTATGACGGGCGGTGGCGTGGACCGCGCCTCGGCGCCCTCCGGCCACCTTCCCGTGATGTTCTCGCAGGTCCTGGACGGCCTGCGCGTGGACGGGAACGGAACCTACCTGGATGGCACGTTCGGCCGCGGCGGGCATGCGCGCGGCGTACTCGACCAACTCGGCCCCGGAGGCCGGCTGCTGCTGATGGACAAGGACCCCGAGGCGATTGCCGTGGCCGAACGCGAGTTCGGTGCGGACCCGCGCGTGTCCATCTTCCGCGGCAGCTTCGCCGACCTCGCCCGCTGGGACGCGACCGCCGGCGGGCTGGATGGCGTGCTGCTGGACCTGGGCGTGTCGTCGCCGCAGCTGGATGTCGCCGAGCGCGGTTTCAGCTTCGGCAAGGACGGCCCGCTGGACATGCGCATGGACCCGGACTCCGGCATCAGCGCCGCGCAGTGGCTGGCCGAGGCGACCGAGCAGGAGATCGCCGACGTCCTGTGGACCTACGGCGAGGAGCGGATGAGCCGCCGCATCGCGCGGGCCATCGTCGCCCAGCGCGATGCCGAGCCGCTGACGCGTACCGCGCAGCTGGCGGGCCTGATCGCACGGGTCATGCCGCGCGGGGAGCAGACCGTGCCTGGTAAGAGCCGCCACCCCGCCACCCGGAGCTTCCAGGGCATCCGCATCTTCATCAACCGCGAGCTGGCCGACCTGGAAACGGGCCTGGACGCCGCGCTGGCGCGGCTCAAGCCCGGCGGCCGGTTGGCGGTAATCAGCTTCCACTCTCTGGAAGACCGCATCGTCAAGCAGTTCATCGCGCGCCATGCCAAGGCGCCGCCGGCCAACCGGCGGCTGCCGCAGGCCGACGATTTCGTGCCCACGCTGCGCGCGATCGGCGCGGCGATGAAGGCCCAGGCCGACGAAACCGGTGACAACCCGCGCGCACGCAGCGCCGTGCTGCGCATCGCCGAGCGGCTGGACACCGGCGGAGGCGCCGCATGAGCCTGCGCCTGCTGCTGACCGTGCTGATCGCCGCCAACGTGGTGTCCGCGCTGGCGGTGGTGCACGCGCGCCACCGCCATCGCCAGCTGTTCGTCGAGCTGACCGCGCTGGAGAAGGCGCGCGACGAGCTCAACATCGACTTCGGCCGGTTGCAGCTGGAGCAGGCCACGTGGGCCGAGAGCAACCGCATCGACCAGGTCGCGCGTGACCGCCTGGGCATGCGCTTCCCCGAAGCCGACGAAACCGTCGTGGTGCGTCCGTGACCCGCGTGCCCGGCCGTCCCCCGCATCGCGCCGACGGTGCCACGCCGTGGCAGCGCCTGAAGACGCGCTTCGCCGCGCGCCAGGGCGGCGTGCGCACGCGCATGCGTTACAACGTCCGCAGCCGCGTGATGATGGTTGGCGGCGCCATGGCGCTGTGCTCGGTGGCGCTGGTGGGGCGCGCGTTCCACCTGCAGGTCGTCGACAACGAGTTCTACCGCAAGCAGGGCGACGAGCGGATCCTGCGCGAGATCGCGATCCCGACGTCGCGCGGCATGATCACCGACCGCAACGGCGAGCCGCTGGCGGTGTCGACGCCGGTGGAATCGGTGTGGGGCAACCCGCAGGAGTTGCTGGCCAATCCCGAGCGCATCCCCGAGTTGGCCGAAGCGCTCGACGTGCCCGTGGACTACCTGACGCGCAAGATCAGCCAGCGCGGCACCAAGGAGTTCATGTACCTCAAGCGCCGCATCAGCCCGACCGCGTCAAGGCGCATCCTGGCCCGCGGCATCCCGGGGGTGTTCTCGCAGCGCGAGTTCCGCCGCTTCTACCCGCAGGGCGAGGCGCTGGCGCACGTGCTGGGCTTCACCAACATCGACGACCGCGGCCAGGAAGGGCTGGAGCTGGCATTCGACGACTGGCTGCGCGGCAAGCCCGGCGCCAAGCGCGTGATCCGCGACAGCCGCGGCCGCTTCGTCGAGGACGTGGAGCTGATCCGCGCCGCCGAAGCCGGCCACGACCTCACGCTGACCATCGACCGCCGCATCCAGTACCTGGCTTTCCGCGAACTGCGCAGCACGCTGTTGCGCACCGGGGCCAGTGCGGGTTCGGCGGTGGTGCTGGACGTCGACACCGGCGAGATCCTCGCCATGGTCAACCTGCCCACCTACAACCCCAACGCGGTCGATCCGCGCAACGCCGACGCGCGCCGCAACCGCGCCGTGACCGACGTGGTGGAGCCGGGTTCGACCATGAAGCCGATCACGGTCGCCGCGGCGCTCAGCGCCGGCGTGGTCACACCTGACACGCCGGTGGACGTCTCGCCCGGCTACATGTCGCTGGGCCGCTACACCATCCGCGATTTCCGCAACTACGGGATGCAGACCGTTACCGGCCTGATCACCAAGAGCTCCAACCTCGGCGCGGTGAAACTGGCCGACAAGCTGGACGACGACTACTTCCACGAGTTCGTGCGCGGCTTCGGCTACGGCCAGAAGCCGGGCAGTGGCTTCCCGGGCGAATCCTCGGGCGTGCTGCCGCCGCCGGAGCGCTGGTACGGCTCGACCAAGGCGACCATGTCCTACGGCTACGGCCTGTCGGCCACGCCGCTGCAGATCGCCACCGCGTACGCGGCGCTGGGCAATGGCGGCAAGCGGGTGACGCCGACTTTCGTCAAGGGCGAGCGCCACGAGGCGCGCGAGGTGCTGTCGCCGCAGGTGGCCGACCAGGTCATGCAGATGATGCAGACCGTCACCGAGGAAGGCGGGACCGCGACCCAGGCGGCGATCCTCGGTTACCACGTGGCGGGCAAGACCGGCACGGCACGCAAGTTCAACGACACCGGCGGCTACTCGCGCCGTTACGTGTCCTTCTTCGCCGGCGTCGTGCCGGTGGAGAACCCGCGCTTCTCGATGGTGGTCGTGGTCGACGATCCGGACGCCAGCAAGGGTTACTACGGCGGCCTGGTGTCGGCCCCGGTGTTCAAGAACGTCATGGACGGCGCACTGCGCCTGATGGATGTCCCGCCGGACGACATCGACACGTGGCTCGCGGCGCA
>MIDV01000081.1:20083-21162 GCA_001830245.1 Lysobacterales bacterium RIFOXYA1_FULL_69_10
GCGCCGTCCGCGGTGTCCACGGGAGCAGCGCCATGAGTGCGGTGCGCCTGTCCGACCTGCTGCCCGACGTGTCGGGTATTCCCGCTGGCCTGCATGTCGGCGGGCTTGCGCAGGACACGCGCGAGCTGCGCGCCGGCGATGCGTTCGTCGCCGTTGAAGGCGAGGGCGGCGGTGCGCATGGGCTGTCGTTCGTCGAGCAGGCGCGCGCGGCCGGCGCCGTCGCCATCCTGTTCGAACCCCCGGCACCCGAGGGACTGACCGCACCGGCCGATGCGATCGCCGTGTCCGGCCTTCGCGCACGGATGGGCGGACTGGCCCACCGGTTCCACGGCAATGTCACCGAAGCCATGGACGTGGTGGGCGTGACCGGCACCAACGGCAAGACCTCCACCGTGCAACTGCTGGTGCAGGCATGGGCGATGCAGGGCCGCACCGCCGGCAGCATCGGCACGCTCGGCGCCGGTTTGCACGGGCACCTGGTGGCCACGGGATTCACTACGCCACTGGTGCTGCGCCTGCACGCACTGCTGGCACGGATGCACCGCGACGGGGCCCAAGCCATCGCGATGGAAGTCAGCTCGCACGCGCTCGACCAGGGCCGGGTGGACGGCGTGCAGTTCGACGTCGCGGTGTTCACCAACCTCACCCGCGACCACCTCGACTACCACGGCGACATGGACAGCTACGCGCGCACCAAGGCGCGGCTGTTCGCGTGGCCGGGCCTGCGGGCGGCCGCGATCAACCTGGACGATGCCTTCGGCCGCGAGCTTCATGCTTCGCTGCCGGCCGGCGTGCGCGGCATCGGCCTCACATCGCGCGGGCGCGACGGCGCGGCTGTACGCGCCGAGTCGATCACCCTCGACAACCGCGGAATCGCCTTCGACCTGCAGATCGGCGACGCCACGTATCCCGTGCGCTCGCCGCTGCTGGGCCGCTTCAACGTCGACAACCTGCTGGCCGTGGCCGGCGTGCTGCATGCGCTGGACTGGGCGCCCACGACCATCGCCGAGACGCTCGGCCGCCTGCAGCCGGTCGCGGGTCGCATGAACCGGCTGGGCGGTGACGTCGATTCCGCCGGG
>MIDV01000081.1:21176-43889 GCA_001830245.1 Lysobacterales bacterium RIFOXYA1_FULL_69_10
GGTGGTGGTCGATTACGCGCACACGCCCGACGCCCTGGAACAGGCCCTCAACTCGCTGCGGGCACACGCGCAGGCGCGGCTGGTCTGCGTGTTCGGTTGCGGCGGCGAGCGCGACCGCGGCAAGCGCCCGCAGATGGCCGCTATTGCCGAATCGCAGGCCGATACGGTGATCGTCACCGACGACAATCCGCGCAACGAGGACGGCGACGCCATCGTCGCGGAGATCCTCGAGGGCTTCCGCAACCCGGGCCGCGCGCTGGTGCAGCGCGACCGCGCGGCCGCGATCGCACTCGCAATCGCCGAGGCGGGTCCGGACGACATCGTCTTGATCGCCGGCAAGGGCCACGAGCCTTACCAGGAAGTCGCCGGCGTGCAGCACCCGTTCGACGACACCGAAGTCGCGCGCCGGCAACTTGAGGCGCGGCCATGACGCCCATGATGCTGTCGCAGATCGCGCAGGCCACGGGCGGGCGCCTCGTGGGCGAGGATCGTACGGTCGCCGCGATCGCCACCGACACGCGCGCACTGGGTCAGGCGGGCGACGCCATGTTCGTCGCACTCAAGGGCGAGCGTTTCGACGGCCACGACCACGTCGAGGCCGCAGCCCGCGCCGGCGTTGCCGCGGCGCTGGTGTCGCGCGAACTGCCCATCGACCTGCCGCAGGTGGTGGTCGCCGATACCCAGCGCGCGCTGGCCGACTGGGCGGCCGCGGTGCAGCGCAACCGGCGCACGCGCGTGGTCGCCATCACCGGCAGCAACGGCAAGACCAGCGTCAAGACGCTGAGCCTGGCCGTGTTGCAGCAGGTCGCCAGCACCTATGCCAACCCCGGCAACCGCAACAACGAGATCGGCCTGCCGTTGGCCGTGCTGGATGCGCCGGAGGACGCGACATTCGCCATCTACGAGATGGGCGCGGGCCAGCCGGGCGACATCGCCTACCTCACCGCCATCGCCCGCCCGGACATCGGCCTGGTCAACAACATCGCGCCGGCGCACCTGGAGCGCATGGGCAGCCTGCTGGGCGTGGCCGATACCAAGGCGGCGATCTACGACGCGCTGCCGGTCGACGGCGTTGCGGTGATCAACGCCGACGACGCGTTCGGACCGTTCTTCGCCGAGCGCGCGCATGGCCGCCGCCTGCTGCGGTTCGGGCTGGAGGCCAGCGCCGACGTCACCGCGCGCGACATCCGCCTGGACGACACCGGCAGCCGCTTCACGCTGGTCACCCCACTGGGCGAGGCCGAGGCGCATATCGCCATGCCGGGTCGCCACAACGTACTCAACGCGCTGGCCGCCGCGACGATCGGCCTGGCCGCGGGTGCCGACATGGCGCAGATCGTTGCCGGTCTGGCTTCGGCCGAGCCGGTGCAGGGTCGCCTTGTGGCGCATCGCTGGGGTTCGCACGCAACCCTGGTGGACGACAGCTATAACGCCAACCCCGGCTCCGTCGCTGCCGCCATCGACACGCTGGCCGCAGGCCCGACCGAGGGCTGGCTGGTGCTGGGCGACATGCGCGAGCTGGGCGACGACGCCGCCGGCATGCACGCGGAGGTCGGCCGCCGCGCGCGCAGCGCCGGCCTGCGCCGGCTGTTTGCGCTGGGATCGTTGAGTGCATCGGCCGCCGAGGCATTCGGCGAGGGCGGCAGCGTCCATGCCGACCACGCGGCGCTCGCCGATGCACTGCGCGAAGCACTCGACGCACATGCGCCGACGCCGGTCCGGGTGCTGGTGAAGGGTTCGCGTGGCAGCGCGATGGATCGGATCGTCGCGGCGCTGCTGTCGGACGCGCCGCACTCGGGCAAGGGGGACACCGATGCTGCTTGAACTCTCGCGTTGGCTGCAGCAACTGGAAAGCATCTTCGGTCTGTTCGGCTATCTCACGCTGCGCGGCATCCTCGCTGCGCTGACGGCGCTGGCGCTGTCGCTGTGGTGGGGGCCGTCGGTCATCCGCCGGCTGGGCCAGCTCAAGGGCGGCCAGCCGATCCGCACCGACGGCCCGCAGTCGCACTTCTCCAAGGCCGGTACCCCGACCATGGGCGGTGCGCTGATCCTCATCACCGTGCTGGCCTCGGTGCTGCTCTGGGCCGACCTGCGCAACCGCTACGTGTGGCTGGTGCTGGCGGTGATGATCGCCTTCGGTGCCATCGGCTGGTGGGACGACTGGATCAAGATCGTCCGCCGCGACCCCAACGGCATGCGGTCGCGCACCAAGTACCTGTTGCAGTCCATCTTCGGCCTCGGCGCGGGCGTGTTCCTGTACATGACCGCCGATGCGCCGGCGGCCACCACGTTCTACATCCCGCTGTTCAAGGCAGTTGCGCTGCCGCTGGTGGCCTTCAGCTTCGTCGCCATCGCCTACTTCTGGATCGTCGGCTTCTCCAACGCGGTCAACCTGACCGACGGCCTGGACGGGCTGGCGATCATGCCGACGGTGCTGGTGGCGTGTGCGCTGGGCGTGTTCGCCTACGCCTCGGGAAACGCGGTGTTCTCCGAATACCTGCAGATCCCGCAGGTGCCCGGCGCGGGCGAGCTGGTGATCATCTGCGCGGCCATCGCCGGGGCCGGGCTCGGGTTCCTGTGGTTCAACACGTACCCGGCGATGGTGTTCATGGGCGACATCGGCGCGCTGGCGCTGGGCGCGGTGCTGGGCTGCATCGCCGTGATCGTCCGCCAGGAGCTGGTGCTGGTGATCATGGGCGGCATCTTCGTGATCGAGACGCTGTCGGTGATGGCGCAGGTCGCGTCGTTCAAGCTGTTCGGCAAGCGCATCTTCCGGATGGCGCCGATCCACCACCACTTCGAGCTCAAGGGCTGGCCCGAACCCCGCGTGATCGTCCGCTTCTGGATCATCTCGGTGATCCTCGTCCTCGTCGGCCTGGCCACGCTGAAGGTGCGTTGATGACCGAACGCGCCGCCACCGCGAACCCGCGCCAGGCCACCCGCCTGGACGCCATTGCCGGCCGCTTCGATCCGTGGCTGCTGGCGCTGGCGTGCGCGATCGCGTGCGTGGGCATCGTGATGGTGGGCTCCAGTTCGATCGCCATTGCCGAGGGCCTCGACGTCGGCCCGTTCTACTTCCTCGGCAAGCACCTGCTGATGCTGACGGCCGGCGCAGGTCTGGCGTTCTGGATGGCGCGCACCGAGCTGAAGATGCTCGAGCAGCGCGGCCAGCTGCTGCTGCTGCTGTGCATCGCATCACTGCTGCTGGTGTTCATCCCCGGTATCGGCCACAGCGTCAACGGCGCGCAGCGCTGGATCCGCGTGCCGGGCATCTCGACCTTCCAGATGGTCGAGGCGGTCAAGCTGATGTACATCGTCTGGCTCGCCAGCTACCTCAAGCGCTACAGCGAGGAGGTCAGCGCGACGTGGCCGGCGATGCTCAAGCCGATCGGCGTGGCCATCGTGCTGGTGGTGCTGCTCGCGCTGCAGCCGGACTTCGGCTCGCTCTCGCTGATCCTGGCCATCACCGGCGGCATGCTGGTGCTGGGCGGCGTCAATATGCCGCGCATGTTCGGCCCCGTTCTGGTGGGCCTGCCGCTGCTGGCGGTGGTGGCCATTGCCGAGCCCTACCGCGTGCGCCGGCTGACCTCGTTCATGGACCCGTGGGCCGATCCGTTCGACAGCGGCTACCAGTTGACCAACGCGCTGATGGCGGTGGGCCGCGGCGAGTGGTTCGGTGTCGGGCTGGGCAGCTCGATCCAGAAGCTGCAGTACCTGCCCGAGGCGCACACCGACTTCATCATGGCGGTGATCGCCGAGGAGCTCGGGTTCGTCGGCGTGTGCCTGGTGGTGGCGTTGTTCGCCGCGCTGGTCGGGCGCGCGTTCTGGGTGGGGCTCAAGTGCGCCGAGATGCGCCGTCATTTCTCCGCCTACTGCGCGTTCGGCATCGCGCTGTGGTTCGGCCTGCAGAGCTTCGTCTCGATTGGCGTAAACCTCGGCCTGCTGCCGACCAAGGGCCTGACCCTGCCGCTGATTTCCTACGGCGGCTCCAGCACGCTGATGAGCTGCGTGGCGATGGGGCTGCTGCTGCGCGTGTCGTACGAGCTCGATCGCGCGCAGCGCCAGGTCGCACGCCTGCGCGGCGAGGCGGCACAGCCGTCCGCCGGCACGCCGCCCACCGCCTCGCCGCTGCCAAGCGCGGCGCCGGTGGTCGCCCGTTCGGTGGACACGGTGCGCGGCACCAGCCGCCTGCGCCAGCGCGTCGAGCCGACGCTCGGGAGGGCGGGATGAACGCGGCGGGCGACATGCAGCGGCCGGTGATGATCCTGGCCGGCGGCACCGGTGGCCACATCTTCCCGGGCGTGGCCGTGGCCAAGGCGCTGCGCGAACGCGGCGTGCCGGTGGTCTGGCTGGGCGCGGACGGCGGCATGGAAACGCGCCTGGTGCCGCAGCACGGCATCGAGATCGAGACCATCGCGGTGCGTGGCATCCGCGGCAAGGGCATCGCCACGCTGCTGGCGGCGCCGTTCAAGGTATGGCGCGCCGTACAGCAGGCGCGAGCGGTGTTGCAGGCGCGCCAGCCGGCCGCGGTGATCAGCTTCGGTGGCTTCGCTGCGGGCCCGGGTGGACTGGCCGCGCGACTGGCGCGCGTGCCGCTGCTGGTGCACGAGCAGAACCGCGCGCCCGGCATGACCAACCGCGTGCTGGCTCGACTGGCCGAAGAGGTGCTGACCGGTTTCCCGGACACCTTCCCGGACCGCATCGAATCGGTGGTCGGCAATCCCGTGCGTGACGAGATCGCCGCGGTGCCGGGCCCGGACGTGCGCTTTGCCGACCGCACCGGTCCGCTGCGCCTTCTGGTGTTGGGCGGCAGCCAGGGCGCACGCGCCCTCAATGAATCCGTGCCCGATGCGCTGCGTCGCCTGCGCGGCACCGTGAGGTTCGAGGTGCGCCACCAGTGTGGCGAGGCGATGCGCGATGCCGCCACGCAGGCCTATGCCAAGGCGGGCGTCGCGGCCTCGGTCGAACCCTTCATCGCCGACATGGCCGACGCCTACGCATGGGCCGACGTGGTGGTCTGCCGCGCCGGCGCGCTCACCCTTGCCGAGCTGTGCGCGGTGGGCGTGGGCAGCATCCTGGTGCCGTTCCCGCAGGCGGTGGACGACCACCAGACCAAGAACGCGCAATACCTGCTCGACCGCGGCGCCGCACAGGTGCTGCCGCAGGGCGAAACGCTGGCCGAACGCCTCTCGGCCACGCTGGAAATCCTCTCCGAGCGCGTCGACCTGCTGCGCATGGCGCAGTCGGCACGCGCGCTCGCCCAACCCGACGCCGCACGGAAGGTCGCCGCCATCACCCTCGATACGATCCAACGCCACACCCCGGGGGCGCGCGCATGAGCGTGACCGTCCGCCGTCGCCTGCAGTACACCGGCGACCTCGCCAAGGCTTTCCCCCGCGTCCACTTCATCGGCGTGGGCGGCGTCGGTATGAGCGGCATCGCCGAGGTGATGTGCACGCTCGGTTACAAGGTGTCGGGCTCGGACATGGCCGACAACGCCGTGACCCGGCGGCTGGTCGCGCAGGGCGTCACGGTGCATCGAGGCCACGCCGCCGCCAACGTGCTCGGCACCGACTGCGTGGTGGTGTCCAGCGCCATCAAGGCCGACAACCCGGAGCTGATGGAAGCGCACGCGCAGCGCATCCCGGTGGTGCCGCGCGCGGAGATGCTGGCCGAGCTGATGCGCTTCAAGCGCGGCATCGCCATCGCCGGCACCCACGGAAAGACGACGACCACTTCGCTCACCGCCAGCGTGCTGGGCGAGGGCGACATCGACCCGACCTTCGTGATCGGTGGCCAGCTGCTCGCGGCCGGATCGAACGCGAAGCTCGGCGGTGGCCAGTGGCTGGTGGCCGAGGCCGACGAGAGCGACGGCAGCTTCCTGCGCCTGACGCCGCAGATCGCCGTGGTCACCAACATCGACGCCGACCACCTGGAGAACTACGGCGGCGACTTCGCCAACGTGCAGGCGGCGTTCGACGAATTCCTGCACCGGCTGCCGTTCTACGGCCTGGCGATTCTGTGCATCGACGACCCGGATGTCGCCGCGCTGGCCCAGAAGACGCCGCGCCACGTGATGACGTACGGCTTCGACCCGGCTGCCGACGTGCGCGCCGAAGACGTGGTGCAGCAGGGCGCGCGCATGCGCTTCAACCTGTGCCTGCCCGATGGCACCTGCACGCCCATCATGCTGGCACTGCCGGGCCGTCATAACGTGCAGAACGCACTGGCCGCCGCGGCGGTGGGTTGGCAACTGGGCGTCGAGCCGTCCGCGATCAAGCGCGCACTGGAAAGCTTTGCCGGCATCGGGCGCCGCTTCAACCTGCTCGCGCAGGTGCCCACGCCCGACGGCGGGCTGGTCACCGTGGTCGACGACTACGGCCACCATCCGAAGGAGCTGGCCGCGGTGTTCGAGGCCGCGCGTGGCGGTTGGCCCGACAAGCGCCTGGTCGTGGCGTTCCAGCCGCACCGTTACAGCCGCACGCGTGACCTGTTCGACGAGTTCGCCGCGGTGTTGTCGGGCGTGGACGTGCTGGTGCTGACGGAGGTCTACGCCGCCGGCGAGGCGCCAATCGCCGGCGCGGATTCAAAGGCGCTGGCGCGCGCGATTCGCGTGCGCGGGCGTGTCGACCCGGTCGTCGTGTCCGGCGCCGCCGACCTGGCGAGCGTGCTGCCCGACGTACTCGCCGACGGCGACCTGCTGCTGATGATGGGCGCCGGCGACATCGGCCACGCCGCGCAGCAGCTGGTGGTCACCGGGTTCAAGCCGGCCGCCGACGCCACCGGGGAGGACGCATGACCGCATCGTTCGCCCCGCTGAAGCTCAACGACCCGGCCGGCTTCGGCCGCGTTGCCGTGCTGATGGGCGGCACCAGCGCCGAGCGCGAGGTGTCGCTGGATTCGGGCCGCAATGTCCTCGAAGCGCTGCGTGCGCGCGGCGTCGACGCGTCAGAGGTCGACGGTATCCCCGCACTGGTCGATGCGATCCGTGCCGGCAAGGTCGACCGCGTCTTCAACATCCTCCACGGCAACAAGGGCGGGGGCGAAGACGGCGTGCTGCAGGGCCTGCTGGAAGCGCTGGGCGTGCCGTTCACTGGCTCGCGCGTGCTCGGCAGCGCGCTGAGCATGGACAAGATCCGCACCAAGCAGGTGTGGCTCGCCGAGGGCCTGTCCACGCCGCGCTACGTGCGCCTGGCCAAAGGCGCGGACGTGCACGCCGCCGCGCGCGAGCTCGGCCTGCCGGTCATCGTCAAGCCCTCGTGCGAAGGCTCCAGTGTCGGCGTCTCGCGCGTACTCGACGACTGCGCGCTGGATGAGGCGGTGGCGCTGGCCGCGCGCTACCCGGGCGAGATGCTGATGGAGCAGATGGTGCAGGGCGACGAGTTGACCGTCGCCGTGCTGGCGAGCGGCGACGCTTACGTCGCGCTGCCGTCGATCCGCATCGTGCCCAAGGGCGAGTGGTACGACTACAACGCCAAGTACCTCGCCGAGGACACGCAGTACCTGTGTCCGGGCCTCGAAGGCGACGACGAGCGCGCGATCGGCGAGCTCGCGCTGGCCGCCTTCATCGCCGCCGGCTGCCACGGCTGGGGCCGCGTCGACGTCATGCGCGACCGCGACACCGGCCGGCTGTACCTGCTGGAAGTGAATACCGCACCGGGCATGACCAGCCATTCGCTGGTACCCAAGGCCGCGCGCCAGGTCGGCGTGTCGTTCGAAGAGCTGTGCTGGCGCGTGCTGGAGACGTCGCTGTGAGCGCGCTGCTGCGCCTGCTGGGTTGGCTGCTGGCGGTATCGCTGGTGGTCCTGCCCGTGGTCGCCGTCATCAATGGCTGGGTCGGCAGCGAGCGCTGGCCGCTGCAGCGCCTGCGCGCGACCGGCACGTTCGAGCGCGTCGACGAGGCGCGTCTGCGCGAGGTGCTGGTCCCGCACGCGCGCGATGGCTTCTTTGCCGTCGACCTCGATGCCGCGCAGGCGGCCGTCGCCGCGTTGCCATGGGTGGAGTCGGCCGAAGTGCGCAAGCGCTGGCCGGACGTGCTGGAGGTGACGGTCACCGAGCATCGCCCGTTCGCGCGCTGGGGCGAGGACCGGCTGCTTTCCGAGCAGGGCCGGCTGTTCCCGGTGAGTGGCATCGAGGTGCCGACCGGACTGCCGAACCTGTCCGGCCCCGAGTCGCGCGTGCAGGACGTGGTCGAGCTCTACAACGAGTCGCGCACGCTGCTGGCCGGTGCCGGCTTGCAGGTGCGCGAGGTGGCACTGGACGCGCGCGGCAGCTGGACGCTGGGCCTGGATGGCGGCACCGAAGTGGTCGTCGGCCGCGCCGAGGCACGCGCCCGCATCGCCCGCTTCGTGCGCCTGGTGCCGCAGCTCCTGGCGCAGCCCACGCAGCGTCTTTCGCGCGCAGACCTTCGCTACACCAACGGCTTCGCACTGACCTGGGAGGCGGTCGAGCCGCAGCCCGAGCCTGTGGATGAGGGCGCGGCCGTCGGCAACGCCGGCATCGCGACCACCGCTTTCGCTTTCCGTAAGACCCCGGCGCCGGGCATTCCGTCCCCGGTCGCCGCTTCAAAGGCACTGTCATGAATCGCAAGGGCGACAAATCGCTGATCGTCGGGCTCGACATCGGCACCTCCAAGGTGGTGGCGCTGGTGGGCGAGTACACGCCCGCCAACGGCGGCCCGGCCCAGCCGATCGAAGTCATCGGCATCGGCAGCCACGAATCGCGCGGCCTGCGCCGCGGCGTGGTGGTGGACATCGAGTCGACCGTGCAGTCGATCCAGCGTGCCATCGAGGAAGCCGAACTGATGGCCGGCTGCGAGATCCGCTCGGTGTACGCGTCGATCTCCGGCAGCCACGTGCAGTGCCGCAATTCGCAGGGCATCGCACCGATCCGCGACGGCGAGGTCAGCTTCGGCGACCTCGACCGCGTGCTGGAGGCGGCCAAGGCCGTCGCCATCCCGGCCGACCAGAAGATCCTGCACGCCATCCCCCGCGACTATGTGCTCGACGATTCGCAGGAAGGCATCCGCAACCCGGTCGGCATGACGGGCGTGCGCCTGGAGGTGCACGCGCACCTGGTGGTGTGCGCGCAGTCGGCCGCCGCCAACGTCAGCAAATGCGTGCAGCGTTGCGGCCTGCAGGTCGACGACCTTGTGCTGGGCGTGCTGGCCTCCAGCCACGCGGTGCTGACCAGCGACGAGCGCGAGCTGGGCGTGGTGCTGGTCGACATCGGCGCCGGCACCACCGACATCGCGGTGTTCGTGCATGGCGCCATCGCGCATTCGGCCAGCCTGGGCATCGCCGGCGACAAGGTCACCGAGGACATCGCGCACATGCTGCGCACCCCGACGCCGGAGGCCGAGCAGATCAAGGTCCGCTACGCCTGCGCGCTGGCGCAGATGGCCACCGCCGAGGAGTCGATCCAGGTCCCCAGCGTCGGCGACCGTCCGCCGCGGCGCATGCCGCGCCACTCGCTCGCGCAGGCCGTGCAAGCGCGCTACGAGGAAATCTTCGAGATGGTCCAGGCAGAACTGCGCCGCAGCGGCTTCGAGCAGCACGTGCGCGCCGGCATGGTCCTGACCGGCGGCGCCGCAAAAATGGAAGGCGTGGTCGAACTGGCCGAGGAAATGCTGCAGATGCCGGTGCGGGTGGGCATCCCGCAGCACGTGACCGGCCTGGGCGAAGTCGTCGGCAACCCGGTGCACGCCACCGGCGTGGGCCTGCTGCTGATGGGCAGCCAGATCGAGAACCCGCGCCGTCCGGTGCTGCCCACGGGGCGCGCCGGCTCCTTCTTCAACAAGCTCAAGAACTGGTACCGGGGGGAATTCTGATGACCCCGGCACTTTCGATGCGGTCCCGGCAGGCAGGCAGGCGACGACGAAGACGCGGTACCCCGGCAGCAACCCCCACGCACATAACTAGCACCATATAAGAGGACTCGGACATGGCACATTTCGAACTGGTAGAGAGCATGGCCCCGAACGCGATCATCAAGGTGATCGGCGTGGGCGGCGGCGGCGGCAACGCGGTCGCGCACATGGTCAGCGGCAACGTCGACGGCGTGGAGTTCATCACCGCCAATACCGACTCGCAGGCCATCAAGAACTGCGGCGCCAAGCTGCAGTTGCAGTTGGGCAGCAATGTCACCAAGGGCCTGGGCGCAGGCGCCAACCCGGAAGTCGGCCGCCAGGCCGCGCTGGAGGACCGCGAGCGCCTGATGGACGCGATGCAGGGCGCGGACATGGTGTTCATCACCGCCGGCATGGGCGGCGGCACCGGTACCGGCGCGGCGCCGGTCGTGGCCCAGCTCGCAAAGGAGATGGGCATCCTGACGGTGGCCGTGGTCACCAAGCCGTTCCCGTTCGAGGGCCGCCGCCGCATGCAGGTCGCGCTCAAGGGCATCGAGGAGCTGAGCCACCACTGCGACTCGCTGATCACCATCCCCAATGAAAAGCTGATCACCGTGCTGGGCCGCAATGCCACGATGATCCAGGCCTTCCGCGCCGCCAACGACGTGCTGCTCGGCGCCGTGCAGGGCATCGCCGACCTGATCGTCCGCCCGGGCCTGATCAACGTCGACTTCGCCGACGTGCGCACCGTGATGAGCGAAATGGGCTTGGCGATGATGGGCACCGGTTCGGCCCGCGGCGACGACCGCGCGCAGGCTGCCGCCGAGGCCGCCGTGCAGAACCCGCTGCTGGACGACATCAACCTGTCTGGCGCCAACGGCATCCTGGTCAACATCACCGCCGGCCCGGACTTCACCATGGCCGAGTTCGACGAGGTCGGCCGCACCATCGAGGCGTTCGCCTCGGAGGACGCGACCGTCGTCATCGGCACGGTGCTGGACCCGGACATGCAGGACGAGGTCAAGGTCACCGTGGTCGCCACCGGCCTCAACCGCGCCGTGGCCCGCCAGGGCCGCCCGAACGAGCGCGAGTCCGGCCGTGCGGTCAGCCACGTGCAGCTGGTGCGCGACGGCACCACCGGCCTGCCGATCGACGCGGTGGCCGACGGCTACGCGCCGAGCCACAACGCACCGCCGGCCGGTTTCGGCCAGCTGCGCAGCCGCTCGGCAGGCGCGTCGGAAGCCCCGGCCCCGTCGTCCGCTCCGGCGGCGGCGGATTTCGGCGGCAGCGACAGCTACCTGGACATCCCGGCGTTTCTCCGCCGCCAGGCCGACTGAGCATCCGTCCGAGTCCGTAGTCTTGGCCCCCGGGATAACCCGGGGGCGTTTTGACCGGCCGATCACGCTCGGCCGGTCAGTTTCAGCAGCGCGGGTGACACGGGTGGGACGGTGCGTCCTTTCCGTTCAGGTTCAGGCACCTGCGTGGTACTCTTCCGCCGTTTTGAAGCGCCCGTCCCGCCATGGGACCCGCGTCGCACCAAGGCCGTTACCAACAAGCGTCCACGCATTCGAAGGCCTGTTCCCGACCCATGCTGCGCCAGCGAACCCTCAAGAACGTGATCCGCGCCACCGGCGTGGGCCTGCACAGTGGCGAGAAAGTTTTCCTCACCCTGCGCCCGGCCCCGGTGGAGACGGGCATCGTGTTCCGCCGTGTCGATCTCGACCCGGTCGTCGAGGTCCCGGCGCGCGCCGACCTGGTCAGCGAGACGGTGCTGTGCACCGGCCTGAGCTGCGGTCCGGCGAAGGTGCAGACCGTCGAACACCTTCTTTCGGCCCTGGCCGGACTGGGCATCGACAACGCTTATATAGAACTGTCGGCGCCGGAAGTGCCGATCATGGACGGCTCGGCCGGTCCGTTCGTGTTCCTGCTGCAGTCGGCGGGGATCGAGGAGCAGGACGCGCCCAAGCGCTTCATCCGCATCCTCAAGCCGGTCGAGGTGCGCGACGGCGACAAGTTCGCCCGCTTCGAGCCGCACGACGGCTTCCGGATCGGGTTCACGGTCGAATTCGACCACCCGGCCATTCCCGCGTCTCAGTCGCGGGCGGAGGTCGAGTTCTCTACCGCCTCCTACGTCAAGGAAGTCAGCCGCGCCCGCACGTTCGGGTTCATGCGCGACCTGGAGTACATGCGCGAGCGCAACCTCGGCCTGGGCGGCTCGATGGACAACGCGATCGTGCTCGACGAGTTCCGCGTCCTCAACGACGACGGGCTTCGCTATGCCGACGAGTTCGTCCGCCACAAGATCCTCGACGCCGTGGGCGACCTTTACCTGGCCGGCCATCCGATCATCGGCGCCTACGAGGGCTTCAAGTCCGGCCACGCCCTCAACAACACGCTGGTGCGGGCGCTGATGGCCGAGCGGTCGGCTTGGGAAGAGGTTTCCTTCCGCGGCGGCGAGCCGGCGCCGATGGTGTTCGGAGCGCCGCAGACCGCCTGATGCATGGCCTGCGGGCCTGCGGGAAATGGTTTCCGCCGAGGACCGACGAGTCCATCCCCAAGCCCGCGTGACGCCGGGCAATCCAAATCGGGCGCCATGTCACAGAGGTGAACACCCCGTGACGGCGTAACGATTTTTTAACTAAATCCTTCCAAAACGCTTCCGAAGCCTTAACAAACAGGCCGGCAGGCGCCGTTAGCATGCCCCGTCACTTGATCACGCAGCCGTCACCGGCATGAACCATGCCAACGGTTACGCGCTCAAGCGGCATCGCCGGAATCCGAAGGATCGGACGTCTCCGATGGTGCCAACGCGGTCTTGAACGCCAATTGGGCGGCCGCGGACAGGGGGATGGCTGGAGCGGTGGCCTGCATGGGGCGGGGCATCGGAGGGGCGGTCTTGATGACCACTTCAGTCGCGGCGAGACCGAGGGATCGGGCCGCACCGAGCAGTTCCGGCGTCGCGAGCCTCAGTTTGGCCCGCCACACCGGTGCATCGACCAAAAACACGAGCCTGCCGTTTTCGAAGTTAGCCAGTCGCGCATGCGCGGCCAGCGGATCCGGCAGGAGGGGGCGTAACCGACGGTCCAGCCCGTCGAGCCACATGGCTCGACGGATCGGGTCGCCAGCAGGCTCCGCCAACAGCGCATCGAGCGCCGGCAGCGGGGATGAGGGTGGACGCGGGGGCTTGGGCTTGAAATCAGACATCGGACTTATGACCTATCAAACCATCGTAAACAAATCGCGTGCAGTGCTTGAGAATGCCCTGCACATAGCCGGCCAGCACGGCCAGCGACGCCCGGGCATGGCCCTGGCGCTGCTGCTGGGCGTCGGCTTCACCGCCGGCACGGGCGCAGGCATCGGCTACACCGCATCGCTGCGGGCCGAAGTGCGCGACCAGCAGGCGCAGATCGAGAGCACCCGCCGCGACGCGCAGCGCGAGATCAATGCCCTGGCCGCGCGCCTGGGCGAGCTGCAGGCCGAGGCCAACCGGCTCAATGCCCTGGGCGAGCGCCTGACGCGCATCGGCCAGTTGCAGGACGGCGAATTCGACTTCGACAAGCCGTTGGGCGTCGGCGGTGTCGGCCCGACCCGCGATATCAGCAAGGCCGAGGTCGGTGAGGAAATGGCCTCGCTGCAGATGCAGTTCCAGGCCTCGGGCGAACAGCTGACCGTGCTGGAGTCGCTGCTGTTCAACCGCCAGCTGGACATGAACGCCGTGCCGTCGCGCGCGCCGATCGCCGGCAGCTACATCACCTCGGGCTTCGGTTTCCGCTCCGACCCGTTCGGCGGCGGTCGCGCCTCGCACAAGGGCATCGACTTCCACGCCCGCACCGGCGATCCGGTGCTGTCGGTGGCAGACGGCGTGGTCAGCTTCTCGGGCGTGCGTTCGGGCTACGGCAAGGTGGTCGAAGTCGACCACGGCAACGGCTACGTCACCCGCTACGCGCACAACTCGCGCCTGACCCGTCGGGTCGGCGAGCTGATCCGCGCCGGCGGCGAGATCGCCAAGGCCGGCTCCACCGGTCGTTCGACCGGCCCGCACGTGCACTTCGAAGTCTGGGAGAACGGCCGCGTGGTCAACCCGCGCAAGTTCCTCAACCAGGCATCGCCGCTGCAGGGTTGATTGCCTCGGGCCTTGCGACGCGGGGCATGCGATACCAGAACGCCCCGGCTCCGGTCGGGGCGTTTTCGTTTCCTGCCTCCACAGCTGGCCTCTGACTCCCTCCCATGCATCGCATGGGAGGGTTGGGGAGGGGGGCCCTTGAAGCAGCGCAGATCCAAAGCACCCCCTCCCAACCTCCCCCTGCAAAGCAGGAGGGGGGGCGCGGTCCGGCCACGTGTCCGGACTAGCCCTGCGGCTTGCAAGCGCCGCATTTCTTTCCGGCCCTCCGCAGCACAGCTGCTACGGGCGCTCGTGGCGGCACAAGCCTTTTGGCCTGCAAGCGCCGCCCCCCGTTTCCGGCCCTCCGGGGCGCAGCGCCTACGGGCGCTCAGTGGGCCGCAAGCCTGTGGCTTGCAAGCGCCCCCCTTCGTTCCGGTCCTCCGGGGCACAGCCCCTACGGGCGCTCGCTGGGGCGCAACCCTTCGGCTTGCAAGCGCCCCAACTCGCCCCCAGCTACAATGCGCGATGCCATGGGGCGCTCGGCGCCCCTTTTTATTGCCATGCATTTGATGGCCCTGGGTCCGGCGTGACGGCGTGTCCGTGGGCCGGCGATTCCTTTCCGCTTCGATTCCGGTACTGAAATGCTCAACAACCTGCTCACCCGCGTCTTCGGCAGCCGTAACGAACGCCTGCTGCGCCAGCTGCAGCGCACCGTCGTCCGGATCAACGCCCTCGAGCCGGAGATGGAGAAGCTCTCCGACGCGGAACTGCAGGCCAAGACCCCCGAGTTCCAGCAGCGCATCGCCGGTGGCGAGTCGCTCGACAAGATCCTGCCGGAGGCGTTCGCCGTCTGCCGCGAGGCGTCCAGGCGCGTGCTGGGCATGCGCCACTACGACGTCCAGTTGATCGGCGGCATGGTGCTCCACCTGGGCAAGATCGCCGAGATGCGCACGGGCGAGGGCAAGACCCTGGTCGGCACGCTGCCGGTGTACCTGAACGCGCTGGAAGGCAAGGGCGTCCACGTGATCACGGTCAACGACTACTTGGCCCGCCGCGACTCGGCGTGGATGGGCAAGCTCTACACCTGGCTGGGCCTGAGCGTCGGCGTGGTGTATCCGGGCATGCCGCATGGCGACAAGAAGGGTGCGTACGGTTCGGACATCACCTACGGCACCAACAACGAGTTCGGCTTCGACTACCTGCGCGACAACATGGCGCTGTCGAAGGACGACCGCCACCAGCGCGGCCTGAACTACGCGATCATCGACGAGGTCGACTCGATCCTGATCGACGAGGCGCGCACCCCGCTGATCATCTCCGGCCCGGCCGACGAATCGCCGGACCTGTACATCAAGGTCAACCGCATCGTCCCGTCGCTGATCCGCCAGGCGTCCGAGGACGGCGAGGGCGACTACTGGGTGGACGAGAAGCAGAAGCAGGTGCACTTGTCGGAAGCCGGCCAGGAACACGCCGAGGCACTGCTGCGCCAGGCCGGCATCCTGCACGGCGAGGACGATTCCCTGTACGGCGGCCAGAACCTGAGCGTGGTCCACCACCTCAACGCCGCCATGCGTGCGCATGCGATATACCAGCGCGATGTCGACTACATCGTCCGCGACGGCGAGGTGGTGATCGTCGATGAATTCACCGGCCGTACCCTGGCCGGGCGCCGCTGGTCCGACGGCCTGCACCAGGCGGTCGAGGCCAAGGAAGGCGTGCCGGTCCAGCGTGAGAACCAGACGCTGGCGTCGATCACCTTCCAGAACCTGTTCCGCATGTACGGCAAGCTCGCCGGCATGACCGGTACCGCCGATACCGAGGCGTTCGAGTTCCAGAGCATCTACGGCCTGGAAGTGGTGGTCATCCCGACCCATCGGCCGATGGTGCGCAAGGACCACCCGGACCTCGTGTTCCTCAACCGCCCGGGCAAGTACCGCGCGGTGGTCAACGAGATCAAGGAATGCCACGCCAAGGGCCAGCCGGTGCTGGTCGGCACCACGTCGATCGAGGTGTCCGAGCTGCTGGGCAACCAGCTGCGTGAAGCCGGCATCCACCACGAGGTACTCAACGCCAAGCAGCACGAGCGCGAGGCGACCATCGTCGCGCAGGCCGGCCGTCCGGGCGCCATCACCATCGCCACCAACATGGCCGGCCGCGGTACCGACATCGTGTTGGGCGGCTCGCTCGAGGCCGAGCTGGCCGACCTGGAGAAGGAAACCGGCGCGCCGGTCGACGACGCGACCCGCGCGAAGCTCAAGGCGGCATGGCAGGAGCGCCACGATGCGGTCAAGGCCGCCGGCGGCCTGCACATCATCGGCACCGAGCGGCACGAGTCGCGCCGCATCGACAACCAGCTGCGCGGCCGCTCCGGCCGCCAGGGCGACCCGGGTTCCAGCCGGTTCTACCTGTCGCTGGAAGACAACCTGATGCGCATCTTCGCCGCCGACTGGGTGCAGAAGGTCATGGCGCGCATGGGCCTGAAGGAAGACGACATCATCGAAAGCCCGCTGGTGACCAAGCAGATCGCCAACGCGCAGCGCAAGGTGGAAGCCCACAACTTCGACATCCGCAAGAACCTGCTGGACTTCGACGACGTCAACAACGACCAGCGCAAGGTGATCTACGGCCAGCGCGACGAGCTGCTGGAAGCCGAGTCGGTGCAGGAGAACATCGACGGCATCCGCGAGGACGTGGTCTACGACATCGTCTACCGCCACGTGCCGATGAACTCCGTGGACGAGCAGTGGGACCTGCCAGGCCTGGAAGCGACGCTGGCCGAGGAGATGGGCGTGCGGGTGGACGTGCAGGGCCTGCTGCGCGAGCGCCAGGAACTGGATGCCGAAGGCATCGCCGAGCACGTCGTCGAGCGCGTCAACGCGCACTTCGCCGAGCGTGAATCTCAGCTGGGCGCCGAGACGATGCGCATGCTCGAGAAGCACATCATGCTCAACGTGGTCGACCAGAACTGGAAGGAGCACCTGGCCCGCATGGACTACCTGCGCCAGGGCATCCACCTGCGCGGGTACGCCCAGAAGCAGCCCAAGCAGGAGTACAAGAAAGAGGCGTTCGCGCTGTTCTCGGAGATGCTGGACAAGGTCAAGCGCGAGGTCGTCACGCTGCTGGCGCGCGTGCGCATCCGCACCGAAGAGGAGGTCGCCGCGTTGGAGGCCGCCGAGCGCGCGCAGGCCCAGGCGCAGGCGCAGCAGATGCAGTTCCAGCACGCCGACGCCGGCGGCTACAGCGCCGACGAGGAAGCAGCGACCCCCGACTACCAGAACGGGGAACGCGATGCGTTCGCCGGCGTGGGACGTAACGACCCGTGCCCCTGCGGCAGCGGCAAGAAGTACAAGCATTGCCACGGACAGCTGGCCTGAGGCCGGCGCCTGTCAGCTCCTCCCCCTGCAACGCAGGGGGATGTTGGGAGGGGGGGGGTGCTTTGACCTGCGCCGCTCCAGAAGTACCCCTCCCCAACCCGTCCGGCCCGCCGGCACAGCCGGCGGTCGTTCGTCAGACTGCGAGCCAGTGGCTCGCAAGCAGTCTTCCTCACCCCCTGCAAGCAGGGGAGGGAGCTCGAAAAGTTGCCGTGTCGGGTATGCGACAACCCGTTTCCTGTCCCTGCGTTTCTTGATGACCGAGACCTCCAACCCAGCCATCGAAGTCGTCGCCGGTGTCATCCGCGACGCGCGCGGCCGGGTGCTGCTGGCCCGCCGCACCGAGGGCCGTGACCTGGCCGGGCTGTGGGAATTCCCGGGCGGCAAACGCGAACCGGGCGAGGGCGCCCAGGCCGCTCTGGCCCGGGAACTCCGCGAAGAACTGGGCATCGAGGCCGAGATCGGCGCGCCGTTGATCCATGTGCCGCAGGCCTATCCACACAAGCGGCTGTGCCTGAACGTGTATGCGGTCGACCGGTGGAAGGGCACGATGCGCGGACTGGAAGGGCAGGCGCTGGCCTGGGTGCCGCAACACAAGCTCGTGCAGTACCCGATGCCGCCGGCGGACCGTCCCGTGGTGGCGGCGCTGGAGCAGGCGGCGCTGTACCTGGTAACGCCCGCGCCCGGCGATGACGACGACGCGTGGCTGGCCTCGCTACAGGCGGCGATCGGTGACGGTGTGTCGCGGGTGCAGCTACGCGCACCCGGTATCGATGCGGCGCGCTGGTCGGCCCTGGTCGCTCGGGCCGTGCGCCGCTGCCGGAAGGCGGGCGTGGACGTGCTCGTCAATGGCGATGTTGCGTTGGCGGCCGCGAACAAGGCCGGCCTTCACTTGCGTGCCGCCCAGCTGGCCGCGCATGTGCGCCGCCCCGTACCCGAGGGCGTCTCCTTGGCCGCCTCATGCCATACGCTGGACGAGCTGCAGACCGCCCAGGCACTGGGGTGCGACTTCGCCGTCGTCGGGACCCTGGCCTCTACGCCCAGCCATCCCCAGGCAGAGGTGCTCGGCTGGGACGGTTTCGCGCGGTTGCGGGAACACGTGTCGATGCCGCTGTACGCAATCGGCGGCCTGGGTACGGAGGATCTGAAGCGAGCCCGTCGCCACGGCGCGCAAGGCATCGCGGCAATCCGCGCGCTCTGGCCCGCCTGACCTTCAGAAGCCGCTTCAGTCGCGAACGCGGCGTTGCCGGTTCGACACTCAGCCTTCCTTTGTAGGAGCGACGTAAGTCGCGACCGAGACCCACAGCCCCTGCGTTGCCCCGGCGTGGTGACGAAGAGTGCACTGTAGAACGGCATCGCGGCTGAAGCCGCCCCTACAGACTGCTGTTCTTCCTTGCGAGCTCCCGGTACAGCCGGTCCAGCCGGGCCACCTCGCCGTCCAGCGCCTCCAATGCTCCGTCGTTGACGATCACATCGTCCGCGATAGCCAGGCGCGCTTCCCGCGAGGCCTGCGCCGCCAGCATCGCTTCGGCCAGCGCCCGATCGACCCCGTCGCGTCGCATCAGCCGCTCGATCTGCACCTCGACGGGCACGTCGACCACCAGAATGCGGTCGATCCACGGGTACGCATCCCGCGCCCCGCCCTCGGTCAACAACGGAATCGCAGCGATGGCATACGGCCCGGGTGCCGCTTCGCATTGCTGCCGCAGCCAAGCCCGTACGCGCGGGTGGATGATCGCCTCCAGCTGGTGGCGCGCTTCAGGGTCTTCGAACACGAGCCGCCGCATTGCGACGCGATCGAGCTGGCCATCTGCCGTGAGGACGTCCCGTCCAAAGCCTTGCACCACCTCGGCCAGCCCGGGCGACCCGGCCGCCACGGCTTCGCGTGCGGCCAGATCTGCGTCGGCCACCGCCACGCCCAACGCCTCGAACCGGCGCGTCACCTCGGACTTGCCCGAAGCCACGCCGCCGGTCACGCCGATGATGTAGTCGCTCATCAGGGAAGGATGCCATGCAGTCGCCCGGCGATCGCAGCTGCCACTGTAGGAGCGGCTTCAGCCGAGAAGAATATGAGGGTCGCGCGCTGCCCCGTACGTTGCCGCCCTGTAGGAGCGACGTAAGTCGCGAAACGCGCCGCAATGGACCAACGTGGTCGCGACTCACGTCGCTCCTACACGGAAGGCAGAAGCATCGCGGCTGAAGCCGCTCCTGCAGGGAGCCAGGCGGGGTTGGACGACGGCAGCCAGTTACGCCATGCCGGCGTAGCGCAGATAGCCATCCATCAACTGCTCACCCCAGAAGAAGGCGATCCAGCCAGCCACCGCCAGGTATGGACCGAAGGGAATCGGCGTTGCCTTGTCGCGCCCCTTCGCCGCCAACCAGATCGAGCCGACGATGGCGCCGACCAGCGACGACAGCAGGATGGTCGGCAGGATCCCGTTTAGCCCCACCCAGGCACCGATTGCGGCCAGCAGCTTGAAGTCGCCGAAGCCCATGCCTTCCTTGCCGGTGAGCTGCTTGAACAGCCACCACACGGTCCACAAGCTCAGGTAGCCGGCGATCGCGCCCAGCAGCGCTTCCTTGGGATCCATGTACAGGTTGTCGGCCGCCGCTATCAGTCCCAGCCACATCAACGGCAACGTCAGCTGGTCGGGCAGCAGCTGCGTGCGCAGGTCGATGCCCGACAGGGTGATCAGGAAGCACGTGAACAGGCAGGCACCGAAGCCCTGCCAGCCGAACCCGAATCGCCACACGCACGCCACCAGCAGCACCGCGGTCAGCAGTTCCACCAGCGGATACTGGATGGAGATGGGCGTCTTGCAGGTGCGGCACTTGCCGCGCAGCGCCAGCCAGCTGAAGAGCGGAATGTTCTCGTACCAGCTCAGCTGGCGCTTGCAGGCGGGGCAGTGCGACCGCTCCACCACGATGCCCGGTGGCGGCGGGTCGTACGAATCCGGTTCGCCGAGCATCTCCCGGCTGTCGCGTTGCCACTGCCACTCCAGCCGGCGCGGCAGGCGCAGGATCACCACGTTAAGGAAGCTGCCCACCAGCAGGCCGAGGCCGGCCACCAGCGGAAAGCCGATGGCCGGGTTTTCGTCGAGGAATGCCATGCGTCGGTCGTGCCGTCCTTAGATGGTGGCCGCGATCTTGAAGATCGGCAGGTACATGCCGACCACCATGCCGCCGACCACAACACCCAGGATGATCATGATCAACGGCTCGAGCAGGCTCGACAGCGCGTCCACGGCGTTGTTGACTTCCTGCTCGTAGAACTCGGCAACCTTGTACAGCATCGTGTCCAACGCACCAGCCTCTTCACCGATGGAGACCATCTGCACCACCATGTGCGGAAACAGGTTGACCTGCTTCATCGCAAGGTTGACCTGGTAGCCGACGGACACGTCGTCGCGGATACGGCGAACGGCCGTCTCGTACACGATATTGCCGGTGGAGCCCGCGACCGTGTCCAGCGCTTCCACGAGGGGCACGCCGGCCTGGAAGGTGACCGCGAGGGTGCGAGCAAAGCGTGCGATGGCCGAGTTATGCAGGATCTGTCCAACAATGGGCAGCTTCAGCATGACGCGATCAATGAAGTGGGCGAACTTCACCGAGCGGTTCTTCGCCATGACGAAGGCAACGCCGGCACCGATTGTCAGCAGCAGAATTGCCCACCACCAAGCGATCATGAAATCGCTCATGTTGAGGATCATCTGCGTGAATGCAGGCAGTTCAGCGCCAAAGCTTGCAAATGTCTGCTCGAACTGGGGAACCACGAAGACCAGCAGAATGGCGCTGACCAGGATCGCCACCGCGACGACCGTGGCCGGATAGAACAGGGCCTTCTTGATCTTTCCCTTCAGCGCTTCGATGTTTTCCTTGTAGTTGGCAATCGTGTCCAGCACCGTTTCCAGCACACCGGCGGACTCACCCGCCCGGACCAGGTTGCGGTACAACTCGTCGAACTGCACCGGATGCTTGCTCAGCGCCTCGTGCATCGAGGAGCCGCCCTCGAGGTCGGCCCGGATCGAATTGACCAGTTCCTTCATCTTGGGGTTCTTCTGGCCCCCGGCGATGATTTCCAGCGCCGACACAATCGGGATGCCGGACTTCATCATCGTCGCCATCTGGCGACTGAACACGGCAATCTCGAGTGGCGTGATTCGTTTGCCCGCCGAGAACAGCGGCTTGGGCTTGACCTTCACCACCTTCGGGTTGATGCCCTGCTTGCGCAGTTCGGCGCGCAGCATGTTGGCGTTCTTCGCGGGCTGCTCGCCCTTCATCGTGGTACCGCGCTTGTCCACGCCCTCCCAGACGAACATCTGCAGCGGGTTCTGGCGGCGGACCACGGGGGCGGCGGGCTTGGTAGCGGTACGGGTCGCGGACATGGCTTAGTCCTTGGTGACGCGGTTGATTTCAGCGAGGCTGGTGACGCCGTTCCTGACCTTCAGCAGCGCCGACTGGCGCAGGTCACGGACACCGGACTTCTGTGCGGCTTCGGCAATCTGCATGGCGTTGCCGCCGGCCAGCACGATGGACTGGATGGCGTCGGTCATCGGCATGACCTGGTAGATGCCGGTGCGGCCCTTGTAGCCTTCGGTGCAATCCGGGCAGCCCACCGCCTCGAAGATGGTCAGGCCGGCGTCGATCTCGTCCTGGGTGAAGCCCTCGGCCAGCAGTGCGTTGGCGGGCAGGTGCACTTCGCGCTTGCAGTCGTGCAGGCGCCGCGCCAGGCGCTGTGCGATCACCACCGTCACCGACGAGGTGATGTTGAAGGGGGCCACGCCCATGTTCATCAGGCGCGCGATGGTCTGCGGCGCGTCGTTGGTGTGCAGGGTGGACAGCACCATGTGGCCGGTCTGGGCCGCCTTGATACCGATCTCGGCCGTTTCCAGGTCGCGGATCTCGCCGACCATGATCACGTCCGGATCCTGGCGCAGGAAGCTTCGTAGCGCGGCGGCAAAGGTCATGCCGCGCTTGACGTTCATCTGCACCTGGTTGATGCCAGGCACGCGGATTTCGACCGGGTCCTCGACGGTGGAAATGTTGCGGCTGTCGTCGTTGAGGATGTTAAGCGCGGTGTACAGCGACACCGTCTTGCCCGAGCCCGTCGGGCCGGTGACCAGCACCATGCCGTAGGGCTTCTTGACCGAGCTGACGAAGATCTCCTGCTGGTCGGCCTCGTAGCCCAGCTTCTCGATGCCCAGCTTGGCCGCGCTGCCGTCCAGGATTCGCAACACCACCTTTTCGCCGAACAGCGTTGGCAGGGTGCTGACGCGGAAGTCGATCTGCTTGGTCTTGGACAGGTTGAGCTTGATGCGGCCGTCCTGCGGCACGCGCTTCTCGGCGATGTCCAGCTGCGCCATCACCTTCAGGCGCGCGGCGATGCGTGCCTG
>MIDV01000081.1:43901-62520 GCA_001830245.1 Lysobacterales bacterium RIFOXYA1_FULL_69_10
CACCTTGGCGACCTGCTTGAGCAGGCCGTCGATGCGCAGGCGCACCCGGTATTCGGTCTCATACGGCTCGAAGTGGATGTCGGAGGCGCCGCGGCGGATCGCGTCCACCAGCACCTTGTTGACGAACTTCACGACGGGCGTGTCGTCGCCCTTGGCGTCCACGCCGCTGTCGCCGCTACCCAGATCCTCGTCGCCGGTGCCGACTTCGAGGTTTTCCATGCCCTCGTCGTCGTCGCCATCGGCCAGGGCGTCGCTGGTCTCCAGCATCTTGTCGATGCCACGGCGGATCGAATCCTCGTCGACGAGGATCGCCTCCACCACCAGGTTGGTCTGGAACTTGATCTCGTCCAGTGCCCGGCTGTTGGTCGGGTCGGCCACGCCCACGAACAGGCGGTTGCCGCGCTTGAACAGGGGCAGCGCGCAGTGCTTGCGCAGCAGTTCCTCGTTGACCAGTTTTACGGCCGCCTGGCTGGGATCCAGTGCGACGGCATCGAAGATCGGCACGCCGAACTCGAGCGAGTTCGCCGCAGCCATCGCGGGCGGAGCGACCAGCTTCTTCTCGATCAGATAGGTGGCAATCGGCTTGCGCTCGGCGCTGGCCGCGGCCATGGCCTCGCGCGCCGCGCCTTCCTCCAGCGCGCCGTCCATGACCAGGCGCCGGGCAATGCCGGTGATCCCCACCAGGTTGGCGGTCGCGACGGTGTTCATGGTGTCCCCAGTATTTCCCCGGGCCGACTTTAGCGCAATTGGCGGTGGAGTCGACTAGACGCGCCGCACTCTTTGGCGGCTTAGGGTCATGGAGTGCCAAGCCAGAAAAAAAACCCCGGCCGAAGCCGGGGTCCTGTACATCTACTGGCGCTGGATCAGTTGCGGCACTCGGCGGGCACGTACTTGAATGCCTCGGCCGGGGTGGTGGTGCAAGCCCAATTGATCGGGGCCGCGGCATTCGCCTGCGTCGGCGTCCAGACCATCACCGGGTCGGCGTCGCCGCCGGTGTTGATGGTGGTGGTCGTAATCACGCCGGTGCCGTCTGCGATTTCGATCGTGTCAACGAAGTCAGTGGCGCCCGCCGCGAACACGAAGCCCGAGTTGTCAGCGGTAATGTCAGCCAGGCCGCCAGCAAGCGAGGACGCGGTCTCTGCAACAGCGAGCTTGGCCGGCGCGGTCTGCGCGACGGCCTCGGACACGCGGGCGCGGACCGAGTAGTCCTGGTAGGCCGGCAGCGCGATGGCGACAAGGATGCCGAGGATCGCGATCACGATCATCAGCTCGATCAGGGTGAAGCCTTTCTGGTTCTTCATCATGGTGTTTCCCCTAGGAGTGGTTTGGAACTTCACGTGCCTGCAGGGCCGGCGATTCCGGTCCTTCGGCTTGCCGTGCGTGCTGCACGTGCCGAGTAAGAATACGCATAAGGCGTGCCAAGTGGTCAGCGGCGGTTGCCGGAGACTCGAACTGAAAGGCGTGTCACGGTTTTGGCGCGGGTGACTGCCGGCGGATTGACGCGACGTGTCAGGTCGGGGGTGTGAAGTGACGTTGGGGGGCAGGTTTCGGGTTGCGTGCCAGTGCGCGACGCGTGTGGCCAGGGTCCGACTTGCCGTGCACGCAGGTCCCAACAGATCGCATTGGCAACGGAGAGGCCGGTTGCGGTCGTGGTGCGTACGACGGATGCCGGGTGGTGGACGAAAGTCGCTGGGTTCCCGCGTTCGCGGGAATGACGGTGTACGGGGGGCGTGGATTGCTGGCGGGCGCGTCTGTAATCCGTAGCCCGGGTAAGCGCAGCGCACCCGGGTGCTATCGAAGGCGGCGACGGACCCCGGGTGCGCTGTGCTTACCCGGGCTACGGTGTCAGCCGCCCGGCCCGTCGGCGCAGCCGACGGTCGTTCGTCGAGCTGCGGGCCAGTGGCTCGTTGGTCTCCGCGGCCTGAGAAGCACCCCTCCCCAACCCGTCCGGCCCGTCGGCGCAGCCGACGGTCGTTCGTCAGGCCGCGAGCCAGTGGCTCGCAAGCGGCCCTCCTCACCCCCTGCAAGCAGGGGAGGGGGAATGAGGCTTCAGTCGATGCCCAGCTTCTTCAGCTTGTAGCGCAACGCGCGGAAGGTGATGCCCAGGGCGGCGGCGGTGCGGGTCTTGTTGTAGCGGTTTTCCTGCAACGCGTGCTGGATGGCGGCGCGCTCGATCTCCTCGATGTAGGAGGGCAGGCCGCTGGTGGCTGTGTCGCGCGGGTCGAGCGTGCGCGGGTCGACGCCCGCCGGGCCGGCGCCCGCGGTGCCCGAACCGGCCGCAGGTGCGGGTTGCGGCAGGCGCAGGTCCTGGGCGTTCAGGCACTCGCCTTCGGCCAGCGCCAGTGCGCGTTCGAGGATGTTTTCCAGCTCGCGCACGTTGCCGGGGAACGGGTAGGCGCGCAGGGCTTCGAGCGCGTCGTCGCACAGGGTCGGGATGGCGCGGCCCTGGTGGGTGGCCAGCCGCTCGAGGATGCGGGCCGACAGGCCCGGCAGGTCCTGCAGGCGCTCGCGCAGCGGCGGCACGCGCAGTTCGATGACGTTGATGCGGTAGTACAGGTCCTGGCGGAAGCGGCCGTCGGCCACCAGCTGCGACAGGTCCTTGTGGGTGGCCGACAGGATGCGTACGTCGACGTTGACCTCGGTGTTGGCGCCGACCGCGCGGATCGACTTTTCCTGGATGGCGCGCAGCAGCTTGACCTGCATCGGCAGTGGGAGCTCGGCGACCTCGTCCAGGAACAGGGTGCCGCCGTCGGCGGCCTGGAACAGGCCGGGCTTGTCGACGTGCGCGCCGGTGAAGCTGCCCTTCTTGTGGCCGAAGAACTCGCTTTCCATCAGCTCGGCCGGGATCGCGCCACAGTTGACCGGCACGAACGGCCCGGTGGCGCGGCCGCCCTCGGCGTGGATGGTGCGGGCGACCAGTTCCTTGCCCACGCCCGACTCGCCGGCGATGTACACCGGGGCCTGGCTGCGCGAGACCTTGCCGATGGTCTGGCGCAGTTCGGTGATGGCGGGAGACTCGCCGTACAGGCGGGCGGCCACGGCATCGGCGTCGTTGCGCTGGGTCTCGCCCAGGTCCAGCGCGTGGCGGACCAGGTCGCGCAGGACGGTCAGGTCGACGGGCTTGGCGACGAAGTCGAACGCGCCGGCCTTCAGCGCCTCCACCGCGGCTTCGACATTGCCGAAGGCGGTGATCATCGCCACCGGGGTGTTGGGGTGCTTCTGGCTGATCTCGGCGACGATTTCCATGCCGGAGCCATCCGGCAGGCGCATGTCGGTCAGGCACAGGTCGTAGCTGTTGCGCGCCAGTTGCGCACGCGCGTCCCCGACGCTGGAAGCCGTGTCGCAGCGCAGGCCCATGCGGCCCAACGTCATGACGAGCAGTTCGCGGATATCGCGTTCGTCGTCAACCACCAATGCGCTGCGTGTTTCGGCCATCCGTTCCTCCGGCCGACACGATAGCGGAAGCGCCGTGTCCGGTCCAAGGCGCGATGGTAGGGGATCGCGGCCCCGCGCGCGTTACCGATGGGCTCTGGCGCGGGTGCTGGCCCCGGGCGCCGCATTACCCGCCGGGCGCGCATGGGTCGCCTCCCCGGCGGCCAGGCGGATGCGGAAACAGCTGCCGCCCCCGGGCATCGGCACGTAGTCGAGCGAGGCCTGGTTGCCGCGGCACAGCTCCCGGGCGATATACAGGCCCAGACCGGTGCCGTGGCCGGACGTGGTGAAGAACGGCCGGAACAGCTGCTGGGAAACCTGCTCGGGGATGCCCGGGCCGCGGTCCAGCACGTCCACCAGCGGCGTTCCGTTGGCATCGCGGTGCACGTTGAGCTGGATGCGCGCGGGTTCGCCGGGCATACGGCCGTACAGCAGCGCGTTGTGCACCAGCACGGTCAGCACCTGGTGCAGCTGGCGCGGGTCGAACATGGCGGTGATGCGGGCTTCGGCGCCCGTGGCACGCAGGCTGTCGTTCTCCAGCGGGTGGCTGGCGGCGTACTCGTCGATGAAGTGGCGTGCCAGCGCGACCAGCTCCACGTGCTCGGGTTTGGCCGGCTCGCGGCGGGCCAGGCCCAGCACGTTCTCGATGATCCCGTTCATGCGCGAGCCCTGCTGGCGCACGATCTCCAGCAGCCGGCGGTCGGCCGGGCGGATGTCGTCGGACTCCTCCAGCAGCTGCACGGCGTAGTTGATGGCCGCCAGTGGATTGCGGATCTCATGGGCCAAGCTGGCGGAGAACCGGCCGAGTGTCGCCAGCGTCAGCGATTCGGCCCGGCGCGCGGCCAGCGAGGTGTCGTCGAGGAACACCAGGGTCTGGTCGCTGCCGGCCAGCAGCCGGGTGAAGCGCGGCACGACCTCGGGCTGGTCAGGTGAGACCTGCAGTGGGGCGTCGCTGGCGGGGGCGCCCTCGCGCCACGCCGCCAGCCGCTCGGCCAGCTCGGGCAGCGCTATATCCAGCGTGCGTTGGCCGTCGCCGGCTTCGCCCAGCAACAGGGTCGCGGCCTCGTTGGCCAGCCGCACCCGGTTGTGGCCGTCCACCAGCAGCACGCCGGTCCGCAGGCGGCGGATGATCAGCTCGTTGACCTCGACCAGGTGCGCGGTTTCGTGGCCGCGGTGCTCGGCCAAGGCGTGCGCGGCGCGCATCTGCCGGCCCAGCACGCTGGTCAGGGTGGCGATGGCCAGGTAGCCGATCGAGAACATGATCGGCTCGGCCAGCCGTCGGCCTTCGCTTTCCTCGACCAGCGAGGTCCAGGCGAACTCGCCGATGATCCCGATCACCGCGACCAGCGCCATGCCGAGGCCATAGCGCGTGCGCAGCAGCAGGGCCGCGGCGCCGATGTTGAACATCAGCATCAGCGCGATGCCGGTGCCCGCGCCGGGGACCGCATGGATGGCGAGGATGCCGAAGGCGAGGTCGGTGGCGATGCCCGCCAGCGCCTGGCCCTGCAGGTCGCCGCGGCGGCCGAAGGCGAACAGCAACGCCGCCAGTGCGAGGTAGGCCAGCGACAGGGAGCGGGCGAAGATGTCGTGGCGCGGCTCGCCAACCAGCCCGTCGATCGGCCCGAACAGGACGAACACCAGCAGCGCCGCCTCCAGCAGGCGATACAGGGTGAAGAAGTAGAGCTCGCGGCGCAGGGCGCTGTCGGCATCGGCGACATCGACGGCAGGCAGGCGTGGCAGCAAGCGGTGTCCCCTTCCCGGCTCGGTGCCCGGAGTATAGGCACGGACCCGCCCGTACCTGTAGGAGCGGCTTCAGCCGCGATCCGGTGGCCGTGGACTCCCCGTAGGAGCGACGTGAGTCGCGACCTGCGTTGGCATAGGTGGGTGCGCGGTCGCGACTTACGAGGCTCCTACAAAAGGGCGAGGGGTCCGGGATCGCGGCTGAAGCCGCTCCTACAGGTGGGGCAGAGGGCCGGCCCGGCGGTCCCAGGCCCCGGTTTTGCCCGCCCCGCCGCAATCGGCGACAATGGCCGGCCCCCCTCGCGCCCGCACCGTCTTCCGGTCGCCGCCGCGCGGGCATCTCGTTCAACTCCCTCGGTGACGCATGAATTTTCACGAATACCAGGCAAAGCAGCTCTTTGCCGACTACGGCATTGCCGTGCCGGCCGGACGCGTGGCGCGCACGCCCGAAGAAGCCGTTGCAGCCGCCAAGGACATCCCGGGCGACCTGTGGGTGGTCAAGGCCCAGATCCACGCCGGTGGCCGCGGCAAGGCCGGCGGCGTCAAGCTGGCCAAGAACTTCGATGAAGTGAAGCAGTACGCCGCGGCGATGCTGGGCACGAAGATGGAGACCTACCAGTCGGCCGGCGTGGCACTGCCGATCGACACGGTGCTGATCTCCGAGGGCACCGACATCGCCAGCGAGCTGTACCTGTCGGTGCTGGTGGACCGCTCGACCCAGTCGATCACCTTCATCGCGTCGGCCGAGGGCGGCGTGGAGATCGAGAAGGTCGCCGAGGAGAATCCGGACGCCATCAAGTCCCTGCACGTGAACTACGTCCAGGGCCTGCAGCCGTACCAGTGCCGCCAGATGGGCTTCGACCTGGGCCTCGACGCCAAGCAGGTCGGCCAGCTGACCAAGATCATGATGGGCCTGTACAAGCTGTTCAACGAGAAGGACCTGGCGCTGGTCGAGCTCAACCCGCTGGCCATCCTCACCAACGGCGACCTCGCCGTGCTGGACGGCAAGGTCAACAGCGACGACAACGCGACCTTCCGCCACAAGGACCTGGCCGCGATGCGCGACATCCGCCAGGAAGACGAGACGGAAGTGCAGGCCAGCCAGCACGACCTCAACTACGTCACGATGGACGGCAACATCGGCTGCATGGTCAACGGCGCCGGTCTGGCGATGGCGACCATGGACGTGATCTCGCTGGAGGGCGGCTCGCCGGCCAACTTCCTGGACGTCGGCGGCGGCGCCACCAAGGAGCGCGTGACCGAGGCCTTCAAGCTGATCCTGTCGAGCGACAAGGTGAAGGCGATCTTCGTCAATATCTTCGGTGGCATCGTGCGCTGCGACATGATCGCCGAGGGCATCATCGCCGCGGTCAAGGAAGTGGACGTCAAGGTGCCGGTGATCGTGCGCCTGGAAGGCACCAACGTGGAAGCCGGCAAGGAGCTGCTGAAGAACTCCGGCCTGGCGATTACCCCCGCCGACGACATCAACGACGGCGCGAAGAAGGCGGTTGCGGCCGTCGCCAACGCCGCCTGATCCCAATTTCTGCAGGAGCGACGCGAGTCGCGACTCGTCCCTTCCGGTGATCGCGACTCACGTCGCTCCTTCAGAAGGGCACAACAAGGAATACGTTCCATGAGCGTTTTGATCGACAAGAACACCAAGGTGATCGTGCAGGGCTTCACCGGCCAGCAGGGCACCTTCCACGCCGAGCAGATGGTCGAGTACGGCACCAAGGTCGTCGGCGGCGTCACGCCCGGCAAGGGCGGCACCGAGCACCTGGGCCTGCCCGTCTTCAACACCGTGCAGGACGCGGTCGACGAGACCGGCGCCGATGCCTCGGTCATCTACGTGCCGCCGCCGTTCGCGGCCGACGCGATCCTTGAGGCGGCCGATGCGGGCATCCGCGTCATCGTCTGCATCACCGAGGGCATCCCGGTGCTGGACATGCTGCGCGTCAAGAACACCCTGAAGGGCTATGACGACGTGGTGCTGGTCGGCCCGAACTGCCCCGGCGTGATCACCCCGGGCGAGTGCAAGATCGGCATCATGCCGGGCCACATCCACATGCCGGGCAAGATCGGCATCGTCTCGCGCTCGGGCACGCTGACGTACGAAGCCGTCAAGCAGACCACCGACGCCGGCTTGGGCCAGTCGACCTGTATTGGCATCGGCGGCGACCCGATCAACGGCACCAACTTCATCGACGCGCTGAAGCTGTTCCAGGACGACCCGCAGACCGAGGGCATCATCATGGTCGGCGAGATCGGCGGCAGCGCCGAGGAAGAGGCGGCCGAGTACATCGCCCAGTTCGTGACCAAGCCGGTGGTCGGCTTCATCGCCGGTGCCTCGGCCCCTCCGGGCAAGCGCATGGGCCACGCCGGTGCGATCGCGTCGGGCGGGCAGGGCACCGCCGCGGGCAAGTTCGCCGCGATGGAGAAGGCCGGCATCACCACGGTCAAGTCGCCCGGCGACCTGGGCGCGGCGATCGCCAAGCGCCTGGCGAAGTAAGCAGGTTCCAGCGGTATCGAAGAGGCCACCTCCAGGTGGCCTTTTTCGTTTGCGGCCGCGCGCTGACGCCGCGTGCCCGTCGCCTGCCCTACCATTCCCGGATGACCCAGACCCTCCGCCTCGCCCTCGCCCAGTTCGACTTCCCGGTCGGTGCCGTCCGCCGCAACGCCGCGCGCATCGCCGAGATGATCGTGCAGGCGCGCGACGAGTACGGCGCGCAGCTGGTGCTGTTCCCGGAGCTGGCACTCAGCGGCTACCCGCCGGAAGACCTGCTGATGCGCCCCGGATTCCTGGCCGACTGCGAGGCCGCGCTGCAGGAAATCGCCGCGGGCGTGACCGGCATCACCGCCGTTGTCGGCTGGCCGCAGGCCGCCGGCAGCGTGGTCTACAACGCGGCCAGCGTGCTGCGCGACGGCCGCATCACCCATACCTACCGCAAGCGCGAGCTACCCAACTACGCGGTGTTCGATGAGCGCCGGTATTTCGACGTCGACCCGGACGGTGGCGCCTGCATGTTCGAGGTCGACGGCATCCGCGTCGGCGTGCTGATCTGCGAAGACCTGTGGTTCCCCGAGCCGCTGGCCGAGACCGTGGCCGCGGGCGCGGAGCTGGTGCTGATCCCGAATGCCTCGCCGTTCGAACGCGACAAGCACGCCCAGCGCGATGCGCTGATGGCGCAGCGGGCAAAGGAGACCCAGGCGCACGGCATCGGCACTGCGCTGGCCTACCTCAACACCGTGGGCGGGCAGGACGCGCTGATGTTCGATGGCGCCTCGGTCGTCGCCGATGGCGACGGCGCGGTCCACCCCGCGGCCGCCGCGTTCACCGACCAGTGGCTGGTGGTCGACTTCGACCGCGAGTCGCGCCGCTTCCAGGCCGTGCAGTGGATGGTCGACGGCGACGAGAGCCGCGACGCGCTGGCGTGGCGCGCGATCGTCCGCGGCACGCGCGATTACTTCCACAAGAACGGCTTCCGCAAGGCCTGGCTGGGGCTGTCGGGCGGCATCGACTCCTCGCTGGTGATGGCCGTCGCGGTGGATGCGCTGGGCGCCGAAAACGTCACCGCGGTGCGCATGCCCTCGCGCTACACCGCCGACCTGTCCAACGACCTGGCTGCCGAGCAGTGCGCATCGCTGGGCGTCGAACTGCTGACACTGCCGATCGAGAAGCCGTTCCAGGGCTACCTCGACGCGCTGTCGGACATCTTCGAAGGCCACGCGGTGGACACCACCGAGGAGAACCTGCAGTCGCGCACCCGCGGCGCGCTGCTGATGGCGCTGTCCAACAAGTTCGGTGGCCTGCTGCTGACCACCGGCAACAAGAGCGAGTACGCCGTCGGCTACGCCACCATCTACGGCGACATGTGCGGCGGCTACGCGCCGATCAAGGACCTGTACAAGACCGAGGTGTTCGCGCTGGCGCGCTGGCGCAACACCGTGGGCGGATCCGCCCCGCACGGCGGCCAGGTGATCCCGCAGGCGGTGATCGACCGCCCGCCCTCGGCCGAACTGCGCGAGAACCAGAAGGACCAGGACTCACTCCCGCCGTACGACGTGCTGGACGCCATCCTGCTGCGCCACATCGACCAGGAGCAGTCGCGCGAGGACCTGGTGCAGGCGGGCTTCGACCCGGCCACCGTCGACCGCGTGCTGCACCTGGTGCGCATCAGCGAATGGAAGCGGCACCAGTCCGCGCCCGGGCCCAAGGTGTCTCGGCGCGCGTTCAGCCGCGAGCGGCGGTATCCGATCACGAACGGCTACGGGACGTGACGATTGCCTCGATGTAGCGGGTCCCCCGTGTAGGAGCGGCTTCAGCCGCGATCGTGATGCCGATGCCGATGCCGATGCCGATGCCGGTGCCGATGCCGATGCCGATGCCGTCGTAGGAGCGACGTAAGTCGCGATCCACGAGGGGCCTGAATTCGACGAGGCTTGGGGCTCGGTCGCGACTTACGTCGCTCCTACAGGTGCTTTGGGGTCCGGATCGCGGCTGAAGCTGCTCCTACACCCCGAACCCGGAACCCGGAAACGAAGACGCCGCCCTCGGGCGGCGTTTTCATGTTGCGGTGTCGCGACGGCGTCAGTCGTTGTCCAGCGCCGACTTCTCGCCTGCGAACGGGTTCAGCTTGCGCCAGTCGCTGGGGTAGTCCGGCCAGTCGCCGCGCAGGTACGGGTGGTCGGGCGCGTTCTGCTGTAGCACGCGCTCGGCGTCCGTCGCCAGCGTCTCGTTGCCCAGGCCGGTGTAGGCCGCGGCGAGCGTGGCGACCGCATCGTTCTGGTAGGTGCTCTGCGGATAGGTTTCCAGCAGGTAGGTCGCGCGCTCGGCGGCGGCCACGTAGGCGGTGCGGCGCAGGTAATACAACGCGGTGTCCAGCTCGTGGCGGGCGAACATGTCGCGCAGCTCGCCCATGCGCTTGCGCGCGTCGGCCGCGTACCGGCTGTTGGGATAGCGGTCGGCGACGATCGAGAAGTCGTTGTGGGCCTGCATCGGCGTGGCCAGGTCGCGCCGGCTGGCGTCCAGGCGCCACACGCGCTGCAGGAAGACCGCGTCGCGGCTGGAGTTGGTCAGTCCGCGCAGGTAGTACATGTACGGCGTGTTGCGGTGGGTCGGGTAGGTGCGGATGAAGCGGTCGATGCTGCTGATCGCCTCCTCGTGCTTGCCTGCCTTGTACTGGGCGTAGGCGGTCTCGATCAGCGCCTGCTCGGTGTACGGGCCGTACGGGTACTGCGCGACCAGCCGCTTGTAGGTGGTCTCGGCCGCCGACCAGTTGCCGTTGCGCATGGACTGGTGGCCCTTGTCGTACAGCGCCTCGACCGGCTGGTTCTCGTCGGCGTTGTCGTCCTTGAACCAGCCGCCGATGCGGGCGCACCCGGTGCCGGCGAAGGCGATGATCAGAAGCAGGGCAAGCAGCCGGAAGGCGGGTCGGTTCGAGGCGGAACGCTGGGTCATGGCAGGTCTTGGCGGGCGCCGGAGGCACGAAAGGCCGATAATAGCAGCCCGTGGCGGGCCCCCGGCCCACCCGGCGCTTAACCGCCGACCACCCCGCAGCCAGTCGCAGACCCCATGGATCCCAACCCCCAGGAACTCACCTCCACCGTGCCCGAAAGCGCCGCCGGGCGGCGTTTCGACGCCGTGCTGGCAGAGCTCTTCCCCGACTATTCGCGCTCCCGGCTGTCGAGCTGGATCAAGACCGGCGATGCCCGGCTGGACGGTGAACAGGTGCGGCCGCGCGACCCCGTGCGCGGCGGCGAGGCCGTCAGCCTGCGGGTCGTTCAGGAGGTGCAGACCCATTCGGAACCCGAAGACATCGCGCTGGACGTGCTGTACGAGGACGCGCACGTGTTCGTCATCGACAAGCCGGCCGGCCTCGTCGTCCACCCCGGTGCGGGCAACCCCACGGGCACGCTGGTGAACGCGTTGCTGCACCGCGACCCGGCGCTGAATGCGCTGCCGCGGGCGGGCATCGTGCACCGCCTCGACAAGGACACGTCCGGGGTGATGGTGGTGGCGCGCACGCTGCCGGCCCACACCGCGCTGGTGGAGCAGCTGTCGGCGCGCGCCGTGCACCGCCAGTACCTGGCCGTCGTGGTCGGCGCGCTGGTCTCGGGCGGCACCGCCAACCTGGCCATCGACCGGCACCCGCGCGACCGCATCCGCATGGCGGTGCGCGAGGACGGGCGCGACGCCGTGACCCATTACCGGCTGCGCGAGCGCTTCCGCGCGCACACCTTGCTGGAGTGCCGCCTGGAAACCGGCCGCACCCATCAGATCCGCGTGCACATGCAGCACCTCAAGCACCCCATCATCGGCGACCCGCTGTACGGCGGGTCGCTCAAGTTGCCCAAGGGCGCGACACCGGAGCTGGTCGAGGCACTGCGCGGCTTCAAGCGCCAGGCGCTGCACGCCGAGACGCTGGAGTTCGCCCACCCTGTGGGCGGCGAGCCGGTGCGCTGCAGCGCGGCGATGCCCGCGGACATGCAGACACTGGTGGCGGTGCTGCGAAACGACAGCGCCGCCGCGGCGGAGCGGACACGCTGAGCGTGCGCCACTCCGCGCTGCTGCGGGCCGACTGGCCGGCGCCGCCCGGCGTGCATGGATTCACGACGCTGCGCCATGGCGCGGGTGTGTCGCCGCCGCCGTTCGACACGTTCAACATGGGGCTGCGCTGCGGCGACGCGTTGGATGCGGCGCTGGCCAACCGCGACCAGCTGGCGCGCATCGGCGGCTTGCCGTCGGCACCGGCGTGGTTGCGGCAGATGCATGGGGTGGGGGTGGTTCGTGTTTCTCATGGACCACGCATAAAAGGCACCCCTCCCCAACCCGTCCGGCCCTCAGGCGCATCCTTCGGGCGTTCATCGGATCGCGAACCCTTGGTTCGCGAGCGATCCTCTTCACCCCCTGCCTCGGCAGGGGAGGGAACTGGTGACCTAGAGCCTGCAATCGATGCTGAGCCCGAGGCCGACGCCGCCGTGACGTCGACGCCCGGCACCGTGCTCGCCATCCTCACCGCGGACTGCCTGCCGGTGCTGCTGTGTTCGCGCGATGGCGACGAGATCGGCGCCGCCCACGCGGGCTGGCGCGGACTGGTGGCGGGTGTGCTGGAGGCGACGGTGGCGGCGATGCACGCGCCGGCCGACCGGTTGATGGCGTGGCTCGGCCCGGCGGCCGGCCCCGCCGACTACGAGATCGGCGTGGAGGTCTACGACGCGTTCGTCTCGCGCGACTGGCGCGCGGGCGCGGCGTTCGCCAGCACGCGTCCCAACCATTGGCGGGTCGACCTGTACGCGCTGGCCCGGATGCGGCTGCAGCAGGTCGGCGTCCACCCCGAAGCGATCCACGGCGGTGGGCTCTCGACCATCGGCGAACCCGATCGCTTCTTCTCGCACCGGCGCGACGCGCGTACGGGGCGGATGGCGACGCTAGCCTGGTTCGCTTAGCCGCATACGCGTCGCATACCGTATCGGGCGGCTCGCGAACGGCGACTTGATCGGGCACGTGGCGGCCGCATCTGGAATCGACCCCACCTGGAGCGACCGACATGACCCTGCAGGACGAACTCGATGCGCTGCCCGGCGTGACCGCCGCCCCGGATGCCGCCACCCGCGGCTTCGTGTTCAACCACACCATGCTGCGGGTCAAGGACATCGCGAGATCGCTGGACTTCTACACCCGCGTGCTCGGTTTCACCGTGGTGCGCAAGCGCGATTTCGAGGAGGCCGCCTTCAGCCTGTACTTCCTGGTGCGGGTCGCCGATCGCGCTGCCATCCCGGCCGACGAGTCCGCGCGCGGCCAGTGGCTGCTCTCGCAACCGGGCGTGCTGGAGCTGACGCACAACCACGGCACGCAGGACGATCCCGGCTTCGCTTACCACGACGGCAACAGCGAGCCGCGCGGCTTCGGCCACATCTGCATTTCCGTGCCGGACGTCGAGGCCGCGTGCGCTCGCTTCGAAGCGCTGGGCGTGCCGTTCCAGAAGCGCCTCACCGACGGCCGCATGAAGGACATCGCCTTCATCAAGGACCCGGACGGCTACTGGGTCGAGATCCTGCAGCCCACGCCGCGCGACTAGGCCGCCTTCAGCGCCTCGATGAAGCCGCGGCGCCAGGCGGTGATGTCGTGCGTGCGCAACCGCGCCATCATCGATGACCAGCGTTCGCGGCGCTCGTCCATCGGCATTTCAGCGGCCATGGCAATCGCGTCGGCCACGCCCTCTAGGTCGTACGGGTTGACCAGCAGCGCGCCGTCCAGCTCTCGCGCCGCACCGGCGAAGCTCGACAGCACCAGCACGCCCGGGTCGTCGGCGTCCTGCGCGGCGACGAACTCCTTGGCGACCAGGTTCATGCCGTCGCGCAGCGGTGTGACCAGTCCGACGCGTGCCAGGCGGTAGAAGCCGGTCAGCGATGCATGCGGGAAGTTGCGGTTGACGTAGCGCATCGGTGTCCAGTCCGGCTGCGCGTGCTCGCCATTGATGTGGCCGGACAGGCGCTCGAGCTGCTCGCGCAGGGCCTGGTACTCGGCCACCTCGCCGCGCGACACCGGTGCGATCTGCAGGAAGGTCAGCCGCCCGAGTTGCTCCCAGTGGCGCTCCAGGTAGCAGCCGAAGGCACGGAACCGTTCCGGGAGCCCCTTGGAGTAGTCCAGCCGGTCGACACCGATCGCCAGCAGGCGGCCCGACAGGCTGTCGGCCAACCGTTTGACGCTGGCCTTGCCCACCGCGTTGGCCGCCTGTTCGGCGATGCGCGCGGTATCGATGCTGATGGGGAAGGCGCCGGCGCGCAGGCGGTGGCCCTTGGCGGTCGCGAGCACCCCGCTCTCGATCACCTCGCCGCGGCCGAACAGGCGCACGTAGTCCTGGAAGCGCTCCAGGTCGCGCTCGGTCTGGAAGCCGATCAGGTCGTACGACGACAGCCCCTCGAACAGCCGGTTGTGGTCCGGCAGCGCGGCCAGCAGGTCCGAGGACGGCATCGGCACGTGCAGGAAGAACCCCAGCCGGCACTTGATGCCCCGCTGGCGCAGCAGCTGCGCCAGCGGGATCAGGTGGTAGTCATGGATCCACACCAGGTCGTCGTCGCGCAGCAGCGGCGCCAGCGTGTCGGCGAACAGCGCGTTGACCCGGCGGTACGCGGCGTACGTCTCGCGGCTGTAGTCGACCAGGTCGACCCGGAAGTGCAGCAGCGGCCACAGGGTGCGGTTGGCGAAGCCGTTGTAGTAGTCGTCGTGGTCGCGCCGCGACAGGTCCACCGTGACGTACTGGATGTCCCCCGCCTGCTGCTCGCGCACGTTGCCGGACGTTTCCTCGTCGATCCGGCCGCTCCAGCCGAACCACAACCCGCCGGTTTCCTCCAGTGCGGCCTGCAAGGCGACGGCCAGGCCGCCGGAGCTGGCCTTGTCGGGAAGGGCGACGCGGTTGGAGACGATGACTAGGCGGGACATGGGTCTTCTAGGGACTAGGGACTAGGGGCTAGGGACTGGGGACTAGGGATTAGGGGCAGGGTTTGAGAGCTGGGACTTCGAGACTTGGAACTGGGCTAGCCCCTAGCCCCCAGCCCCTAGTCTCTCGATCGCAATCACGTCGCCTCCTGCCACGGCCGGCTCAGCCGCATTGCGGCGATGATCAGGCCGACGTGCGAGTAGGTCTGGGGGAAATTGCCCCAGGCTTCGCCGTCGCCGAACTCCAGGTCCTCCGACAGCAGGCCGAGCGGGTTGCGGCGGGCGAGGATGCGCTCGAACATCTCGCGTGCTTCGTCCTCGCGGCCGATTGCGGCCAGCGCGTCGATGTACCAGAAGGTGCAGATGGTGAAACTGGTCTCGGGCGTGCCGAAATCGTCCGGCGCGACGTAGCGGAACAGCGCGTCGCCCTGGCGCAGGTCGCGGCCGATCGCCTCGACCGTGGCGATGAAGCGCGGGTCGTGCGGCTCGACGAAGCCCAGGTCGGCCAGCAGCAGCAGCGAGGCATCCAGCCGCTTGCCGTCCAGTGACTCGACGAAGTGCCCTAGGTCCGGGTCGAACGCGTGTTCGAGGATGTGGGCGCGCATGTGCGAGGCGCGCCCCGCCCAGTGCGTTGCGCGGTCGTCCAGCCCGAGGTGGGCGGCGATCTTCGCCAGCCGGTCGCACGCCGCCCAGCACATCACGCTGGAGTAGGTGTGCACCTCGGCGCGGCCGCGGAACTCCCACAGACCCGCATCGGGCTGGTCGTACAGCGCGAAGGCGCGGTCGCCGACCGGTTCGAGCCGGCGGAACATCGCTGCGTCGCCGCGGTGCGCCAGGCGCCGGTCGAAGAACAGCTGCGTGGAGGCCAGCACCACGCTCCCGTACACGTCGTGCTGCTTCTGCACCCACGCCAGGTTGCCGCGGCGCACCGGGCCCATGCCGCGGTACCCCGCCAGCGAGGGCACCTCGTCCTCGGCCAGCTCCACTTCGAAGCCGATGCCGTACAGCGGCTGCAGTTCGCCATCCACCGCGCCAGCGGCATTGCCGGCGATGTTGAAGACGTAGCGCAGGTAGTCCTCCATCGAGCGTGTCGCGCCCAGCCGGTTGAGCGCGCGCACGACGAACGCCGCATCGCGCAACCAGCAGTAGCGGTAGTCCCAGTTGCGCACGGTGTGCGGCGCCTCGGGGATCGAGGACGTGATGGCGGCGACGATTGCGCCGGTCTCCTCGTACTGGCACAGCTTCAGCGTGATCGCGGCGCTGATCACCGCCTCCTGCCAGTCCAGCGGGATCGACAGGTAGCGCACCCACTCGCGCCAGTAGTCGACGGTCTGCTCCTCTGCGTGGCGCACGAAGGCGGCCACCGGTTGGGTCAGCGTCTCGTCCGGCCCGAGCACGAGGTGCACTTCGCGGTCGAGCACGAACGGCAGGGCGTCGCGCACCAGCCGCACCGGCACGTCGCTGGTCAGGCGCAAGGTGAAGCCGGGCACGAGGTAGCGGATATGGTTGCTGCCCCAGGTCGTCTCCGGCACGGCGGCACCGTAGTCGGCGAGCGGGCGCAGGCGCACGCGGATGCGCGGGCTGCCCGCGAGCGGCCGCACGCGCCGCGCCAGCATCACCGGGCGATAGAAGCGGTCGTGCTGGTGCCAGCGGGGCGCGAAGTCGGTGATCTCCACCGCGCCGCCGTGGCAGTCGCGCAGCACCGTGCGCAGCACCGCGGTGTTGTCGAGATACGTCTGCTCGGCGCTTTCCAGGTCTTCCAGCTCGATGGCGTAGTCGCCGCCCGGGTGGTCGCTGGGCGAGAGCAGGGCGCAGAAGGTCGGGTCACCGTCGAAGGCCGGAACGCAACCCCAGACGATGCGGGCCTGGCCGTCCACCAGCGCGGCGATGCTGCCGTTGCCGATCAGGCCCAGGTCGAGCGTCTGCGGACATGCGGCATGGTCGGGACGCGCGCTCATGCTTGCGCTACCTCAGCCAGCCATGACCGGACCTCGGAGGGCGATGCCAGTCCGTGCCGCGCGCAACTGGGCTGCCGGTCGCCGACCAGCACGGCGATGCCGTCGTGCGCCAGCACCGCCTCGAAGCCATGCTCGTCGGTGTGGTCGTCGCCCACGAACACCGGCGTGCGGCCGGCGAACGGCGCCTCGTCCAGCATGCGCGCCACCGCCGCGCCCTTGTTGGCGCCCTTCGGCCGCAGCTCCAGCACGTGGTCGCCGGGTTGCAGGCTGTACCCGGGCAGCCACGCGATCGCCGCCTCGGCCAGGGCGCGCATCGCCGGCTCGGCCTCCGGGTTGCCGCGCCAGTGCAGGGCGACGGTCGCGCCCTTGTCCTCGACCACCGCGCCGGGATGCCGCAGGGCGACCGTCCGCGCCTCCCCGCGCAGGGTCCGCAGCGGGGTCGGCGGCTTGGCGGCCGGGCCGTCGCCCCGGTGCTCCAGGCCATGCAGGCCGGCCGCCGGCAGCCGCAGCGGGGCGAACAGGTGGTCCAGTTGCTCCAGCGAGCGCCCGCTGACCAGCGCCAGCGCACCGTCCAGGCGCCGGTGCAGCACCTCGAGGGCCTCGAGCATGTCGGGGTCGACGTGCACCCGGTGCGGGGCGTCGGCGAAGTCCAGCAGGGTGCCGTCGACGTCCAGGAACAACGCCCAGTCGTCGGAGAAGGGCGGGGGTGGGGGCAGATCGGGTCGGCGCATGCACGCCATAGTGAACAGCCGGGTGTCAGCATCCGGTGGACGGGGCCCGCGCCCCGTTGAAGGCGGCCGGTGGAAGCCGCATCTAGCGGGCATCGCGGCCGAGGCCGCCTTCGACTTCCGAGGACTTCCCCATGCGGATGGACAAGCTCACCTCGCGCTTCCAGCAGGCCATCGCCGATGCGCAGTCGCTGGCGGTCGGGCGCGACCACACCATCATCGAACCCGTGCACCTGCTGGTGGCGCTGCTGGACCAGTCCGGTGGAAGCACGAAGCCGCTGCTTTCGCAGGCGGGCGTCAACGTGCCGCTGCTGCGCGAGCGCCTGGGCGAGGCGTTGGACAAGCTGCCGAAGGTGTCGGGCCAGGCCGGCAACGTCAGCATCGGCAACGACCTCTCGCGCCTGCTCAACGTCACCGACAAGCTGGCCCAGCAACGCGGCGATGCCTTCATCGCCAGCGAGCTGTTCGTGCTGGCCGCGCTGGACGACAGCGGCGAGGCCGGCCGCGCCCTGAAGGCGGCCGGCGCCGACAAGGCGCGCATCGAAGCGGCCATCGCCAAGGTCCGCGGCGGCGAGAGCGTGCAGTCGGAGAACGCCGAGGACCAGCGCCAGGCGCTGGAGAAGTTCACCATCGACATGACCGCGCGCGCCGAGTCGGGGAAGCTCGACCCGGTGATCGGCCGCGACGAGGAGATCCGCCGCACCATCCAGGTCCTGCAGCGCCGCACCAAGAACAACCCGGTGCTGATCGGCGAACCGGGTGTCGGCAAGACCGCAATCGTCGAGGGACTGGCGCAGCGCATCATCAACAACGAGGTGCCCGAGGGCCTGCGCGGCAAGCGCCTGCTGTCGCTCGACATGGGCGCGCTCATCGCCGGCGCGAAGTTCCGCGGCGAGTTCGAGGAGCGCCTGAAGGGCGTGCTCAACGACCTGTCCAAGAACGAGGGCCAAGTGATCCTGTTCATCGACGAACTGCACACCATGGTCGGCGCCGGCAAGGCCGAGGGCTCGATGGACGCCGGCAACATGCTCAAGCCGGCACTGGCCCGTGGCGAGCTGCACTGCATCGGCGCCACCACGCTGGACGAGTACCGCAAGTACGTCGAGAAGGATGCCGCGCTGGAGCGCCGCTTCCAGAAGGTGTTCGTGGGCGAGCCGACGGTGGAGGACACCATCGCGATCCTGCGCGGGCTGAAGGAGCGCTACGCGGTGCACCACGGCGTGGAGATCACCGACCCGGCGATCGTCGCCGCCGCCACCTTGTCGCATCGCTACATCGCCGACCGCCAGCTGCCGGATAAAGCCATCGACCTGATGGACGAG
>MIDV01000082.1 GCA_001830245.1 Lysobacterales bacterium RIFOXYA1_FULL_69_10
CAGGCGCTCGACCTCGTCGTAGTCGATCAGGCCCTGGTCGTTGACGCCGTACTGCACGGCGTTGAAGAGCTTGCCGCTGATGTTGACCTTGGCGCCGTGGGTGAGGTGGCCGCCGTGGGCCAGGCTCATGCCCAGGGTGGTGTCGCCCGGCTGCAGCAGCGCCAGGTACACCGCTTGGTTGGCCTGGCTGCCGGAGTGCGGCTGGACGTTCGCATAGTCCGCCCCGAACAGCGCCTTGACCCGGTCGATCGCCAGCTGCTCGGCGACGTCCACGTACTCGCAGCCGCCGTAGTAGCGCTTGCCCGGGTAGCCCTCGGCGTACTTGTTGGTCAGCACGCTGCCCTGGGCCTCCAGCACGCGCGGGCTCGCGTAGTTCTCGCTGGCGATCAGCTCGACGTGGTCCTCCTGGCGGCGGCGCTCGTCGCTGATGGCCTGGGCCAGTTCGGGGTCGAAACCTTCGATACGTGCATCGCGCGGGAACATCGGCGCTCCGGGGGGCTGGTGGGAAGGCCTGCGAGTTTAGCCCGGACCGGTACACGTCAGCCGGGCGGCACTCCCCCGCCTGCATCGCCGCACCCGCCCGACCGGGGGGTAAGGCACGCCCGGATGAACACCCCACCCCAAGGCCCGGACCGCGCGCCGGCCGGCCCGTATAATGGCCGGCTATCCCGATCCATCCGCGATGTCCCGCCCGCCGGGACGTCGCCGTCCGCCTGCGGAGCCTCCATGTCGCAATACATCTACACCATGAACGGCGTCAGCAAGACCGTGCCGCCGAAGCGCCAGATCATCAAGGACATCTCGTTGTCCTTCTTCCCGGGCGCCAAGATCGGCCTGCTGGGCCTCAACGGCGCCGGCAAGTCGACCGTGCTGAAGATCATGGCCGGCGTGGACACCGACTTCTCGGGTGAGGCGCGCCCGCAGGCCGGCATCAAGGTCGGCTACCTGGCGCAGGAGCCGCAGCTGGACCCTGACAAGACCGTGCGCGAGGCGGTGGAGGAAGGCGTCGGCGAGGTGCTGCAGGCCCAGGCCGCGCTCGATGCCGTCTACGCTGCTTACGCCGAAGAAGGCGCCGACTTCGACAAGCTGGCCGCCGAGCAGCAGCGCCTGGAGGCGATCCTGGCGACCAACGACGCCCACCTGCTGGAGCAGCAGCTGGAAGTCGCCGCCGACGCCCTGCGCATCCCGCCGTGGGACGCCAAGATCGGCCCGCTGTCGGGCGGCGAGAAGCGCCGCGTCGCGCTGTGCCGCCTGCTGCTGAGCAAGCCGGACATGTTGCTGCTCGACGAGCCGACCAACCACCTGGACGCCGAGTCGGTGGAGTGGCTGGAGCAGTTCCTGGCCCGCTACACCGGCACCGTGGTGGCCGTCACCCATGACCGCTACTTCCTCGACAACGCCGCC
>MIDV01000083.1:0-213 GCA_001830245.1 Lysobacterales bacterium RIFOXYA1_FULL_69_10
ACACCGGCACCGTGGTGGCCGTCACCCATGACCGCTACTTCCTCGACAACGCCGCCGAGTGGATCATGGAACTCGACCGCGGCCGCGGCATCCCGTGGAAGGGCAACTACACCGAGTGGCTGGTCCAGAAGGAAGACCGCCTCAAGCGCGAGGAAGCCGGCGAGAAGGCGCGGCAGAAGGCCATCGCCAAGGAGCTGGAGTGGGCGCGCAGCA
>MIDV01000083.1:250-6129 GCA_001830245.1 Lysobacterales bacterium RIFOXYA1_FULL_69_10
GGCCCGCATCGAGGAGCTGCAGGCAGTCGACTACCAGAAGCGCAACGAGACCAACGAGATCTTCATCCCGCCGGGCGAGCGCCTGGGCCAGAAGGTCATCGAGTTCAAGAATGTCACCAAGTCCTTCGGCGACCGCCTGCTGATCGACGACCTGTCGTTCTCGGTGCCGCCGGGCGCGATCGTCGGCATCATCGGCCCCAACGGCGCCGGCAAGTCAACGCTGTTCAAGATGATCACCGGGAAGGAGGCGCCGGATTCGGGTTCGATCGACATCGGCCCGACCGTGAAGCTGGCCTACGTCGACCAGAGCCGCGACAAGCTCGAGGGCGACCACAACGTGTTCCAGGAAGTCTCCGGCGGCCTGGACATCCTCAACATCAACGGCATCGAGATCCAGTCGCGCGCCTACATCGGCCGCTTCAACTTCAAGGGCCAGGACCAGCAGAAGATGGTCGGCAGCCTGTCGGGCGGTGAACGCGGCCGCCTGCACATGGCCAAGACGCTGCTGCAGGGCGGCAACGTGCTGCTGCTGGACGAACCGTCCAACGACCTGGACATCGAGACGCTGCGCGCACTTGAAGACGCACTGCTGGAGTTCCCCGGCAACACGTTCGTGATCAGCCATGACCGCTGGTTCCTGGACCGCATCGCCACGCATATCCTCGCCTTCGAGGGCGACAGCCACGTGGAGTTCTTCCAGGGCAATTACCGCGAATACGAGGAAGACAAGAAGCGCCGCCTCGGCGACGACGCCGGCCCGCACCGGCTGCGTTTCAAGGCGCTCAAATAAGGCGATTTCTTGCCACGGATGCACACGGGTAAAAGCGGACAAGGCAAGAGCAATATCCAGTCGATCTGCTTTATCCGTGTCAGTTCGTGGCCAATGCTTGAGCCGTTGTAGGAGCGGCTTCAGCCGCGATCAGAGGGTCTTCGAAGCGGGTCGATTCCACGATCGCGGCTGAAGCCGCTCCTACAACACGCGGGACCTACGAGGGACGACGATGGGATTCATGCAGGCACTCAGGCAGCGCTGGACCGACGCCGACACACTCGTCTGCGTCGGACTGGACCCCGAGCCTTCAAAGTTCCCGGCGCGTTTCAGCGACCACCCGGATGCGGTGTTCGCGTTCTGCCGCGACATCGTCGACGCCACGGCGCCGTACGTGTGCGCGTTCAAGCCGCAGATCGCGCACTTCGCCGCGCTGGGTGCAGAAGATGCGCTGGCACGGTTGATCGCCCACATCCACGCTGCGCACCCCGGCATCCCCGTGATCCTGGACAGCAAGCGCGGCGACATCGGCAGCACCGCCCGGCACTACGCCAGCGAGGCGTTCGACCGCTACGCCGCCGACGCGGTCACCGCCAACCCCTACCTGGGCCGCGATTCGGTCGAGCCGTTCCTCGAGCGCAGCGACCGCGGCGTGGTGATCCTGTGCCGCACCTCCAACCCCGGCGCGGGCGACCTGCAGGACCTGGTCGTCACCGGCGACGACGGCACGCAGCGGCCGCTGTACCAGCAGGTCGCGCGCACCATCGCCCGCGACTGGAACGGGCACGGCAACTGCATGCTGGTCGTCGGCGCGACGTGGCCGGCGCAGTTGCGCGAAGTACGCGCGATCGTCGGCGAGATGCCGTTCCTCGTCCCCGGCGTGGGCGCGCAGGGCGGCGACGTGCAGGCGGTGGTCGAGAATGCGCGCACTGCCGACGGCACGGGGCTAGTGGTCAGCAGTTCGCGCGCGGTGCTTTATGCCTCGACCGGCGAGGACTACGCCGATGCCGCGGCCTCCGCCGCGCGCACATTGCGCGACGAGATCAACCGCTACCGCTGACGCCTGGGCGACCCCGGCCTCGCGGCCGCTTCACCCGACGATGCGGGCAGCGGGCTAGGCTCGACGGCATCCCGCCAGGAGTCTGCCGATGCCGCGCCACGCATGTCTTCTCACCCGCCTGCTGCCGTTCGTCCTGCTGCTGGCGTGTGCGCCGTCCCATGCCGCCGACCCACCGCAGTGGTGGCTTGACGTCAACCTGGCCTCGCAGCACTTCGGCGACGAGGACGAATTCCTCGCCGAGGGCGAATCGTTCAACGAGTTCAATCCCGGCCTCGGCGTGGAGGTGCAGTGGCAGCCACGCCATGCCGTGGCCGCCGGCTACTTCCGCAATTCCGTCGACGACGATTCGCTGTACGCGCTCTACCAGTACACGCCGTTGCAACTGGGTCGGTATGTCCGCGTCGGCGGCATGGTCGGCGCTGTGACGGGATACCCCGGGCATAACGACGGCGGCCCGGCGCCGGCCGCCGGCCTGGTGGCCAAGATCGAGGGCGCGCGACTGGGGGCCAACGTGATCGTCCTGCCCCGTATTGCCGACCGGATTCCCGCGACGTTGGGCCTGCAATTCAAGGTGCGCCTGCGCTGACGTGGCTTTCCGCCGCGTACCAGCGCTGTCAGCGCATGCGCCACGCCGCCCGCGCAACCGCCAGCGGGAAGCGCAGCCAGATCGCGGCGAACACCGCCATCCGCGTGGCGACGCCGCGCCGGGGCGCTTCGAACTTGCGGAAGTAACGCCACAGCCCGCGGTGCTTGTGCCACTCCACGAACACCGGCCGCGAACGGCTGGACACGCCCCGCACGTGCACGACTGTGACACGGTTGGCGACCGCCACGCAGGCGCCGGCCTGCCGGGCGCGCCGGCACAGGTCCAGGTCCTCGGCGTGCAGGCGGTAGCCCTCGTCGAAGCCGCCGATGCGCTCGAACAGCGAACGCGGCATCAGCATCAGCGCGCCGGATACCGCATCCACCGGCTGCAGGTCGCGCGCATCGTCCGGAAGCACCGCGGTGCCACCCTGCGACGGCCGCAAGAGCCGGCCCAGCATCCGCGCGAAGTCCGGATCGCGGCGGCGGGCGGCGGCGTCGCGATGCCCCGCCTCGTCGACCAGGTCCGCACCCAGAAGACACGGCGAATGCGCGGCCGCCAGTTCGCGCATCTGGACCAGAGTACCGGCCTCGACCAGGCAATCCGGATTGACGAAGGCCAGCCAGGCGACGCCGGGCACGTCCTCCAGTGCCGCCCGCGCGCCCTGGTTGCAGGCGACGCCGAAGCCCGGGTTGTCGGGGTTGGCGATGAAGCGCACACGCGGATCGGCCAGTGCGTGGCGCTGGACGATGGCCAGCGTCCCGTCGTCGCGATGGGGCTCGGTGGGGCCGTTGTCGACCACGCGGATCGCGGCCACGCCGTCGGCCGCGCGCAATCGCGACAGGCAGGCGTCGATGGTCTCGGCACTGAGGTAGGTGACCACCACCGCGGCGATGCCGCCGACGCGCGCCACCGCGGGGTCAGACGAAGAGGTCACGCTGCGGCTCCGGTGGCCCGATGGTGTCCAGCAGGTGTGCCAGCTGCTGGCGGCTGGCATGCAGGGGGTCGTGCATGAGGAAGTTCGCCAGCCGCGCGTGCCAGTCCGGCCAGCGCACCGCGAGGCGCTCCATGTCGCCATCGAACGGCACGCCTTCGGCATCGCGGGCGACAAACGCCGACTCGCACAGCACGTTGCGCCAGCCCAGGCCGGCCAGGCGCAACGACAGGTCGATCAGGGCCGCGTACCACGACCCGTAGCTGGTCGCGTCCAGTCCGCCGGCCCGCCGCCGCGCGGCACCGCGCAGCAGCACGGCATGGGCGACCGCCGCGGGGAGTTCGGGGCGCAGTGCGGGCATCGCGGCCGCCGCGCGCGCCAGGCGTTCGCCATCGACGGGCGGCGGTGCGATCTCGCCGACGCGCGGCCACGCCACCGCCTCGCCCGCATTGCTCCAGGGCGTGGTCGAACCGATGGCGCCGTCGGCCGCCATGCAGGCGGCCATGCGTTCCAGCCATCCCGGCAACGGCCGGCTGTCCGACGCCAGCACGGCGACGTCGGCATCGCCGCACGCTCCGAGCACTTCATCCAGATGGGCGACCTCGCCCACGCCGCGCGGCCGGCGCGTGTAGTCGGCGCGCAGGGCCGTGCGGCCCATCCACTGCTCGATCACCGCATAGCCGCGCGGGCCGGCCTGCGCGTCGTCGGCCAGCCACACGCGGGTGCCGGCGGGCGTGCCGGCATCCAGCGCGGCCAGGCAGGCGTCCAGCGCGTCGTCGTCGGCGCTCAGCGGCACCACGACGATGGGCAGGTCCGACACGGCGCTCAGTCGCGCGGCGCGCGGTTGAGCGGCTCCAGCGCACGGAACCGGCGGCCGTATTCGTCCGTGAGCTCGCGTGCTTCCTGCGGGTTGCGCACGATGGTCGGGGTGATCAGCACGATCACCTCGTTGCGTTCGGTGCGGGAGGTCTGGGTGCCGAACAAACCACCGATGACGGGGATGCGGCTCAGCCCCGGGAAGCCCGATCCGGTGCGGCTGACGCCGTCGCTGATCAGGCCGGCCAGCATCACCGTGTCGCCGCTCTGGATCGCGGCCTCGGTCTTCAGCCGCCGCGTGTCGATGCGCACGTTGCCGTTCTGGTCGGTGACGCTGCCGGGCGTGCTGACCTCCTGCACGATGTCCAGGAACACCATGCCGTCCTTGGTCACCCGCGGGCGGACCTTGAGGATGGTGCCGGTGTCCAGGTACTGCACCTGGCTGATGGTGTCGGCTCCGCCCAGGCCCGGGTTCACCGTGACCGACGAGATGGGGATGCGGCTGCCGACGTTGAGCGTGGCCTCGACGTTGTTGCGCACGACCACCGACGGGGTCTGCAGCAGCTGCAGGTCGGTGACCTGGTCGAGCGCGCTGATGATCGCCGCGGCGTTGCGGCCCAGGAATGTCCACGCCAGCCCGGCCGGATCCCCGACCACCGACTGCACGCTGCCGGCCAGCGTGCTCCACGTGTCGCGGCCGACCGCACTGGGCAGGCCGGCATCGGTGACGGCGCGCTCGAAGAACCAGTTGACGCCGTACTCCAGTGCGCCCGAGAGCTGCACTTCGACCACCTGTGCCTCGATGTGCACCTGCATCGGCATCACGTCGAGACGTTCGACCACATCCTTGATCGAGCGCCACGCCTGCGGGCTGCTGCGCACCAGCAGGGTGTTGGTTTCCTCCACCGCCGACACGCCGACGCGGTCGCCGTCGACCTCCAGGGTGACGCTGCCGTTGCCGCCGCTGCGCGGGTCCAGCGACAGCTGCCCGTCGCCGAGGCCACCACCGGACATGCCGCCGCCGGACATGCCGCCATCCTTGCCGCCGATGGTCGCGGTGCTGCCGCGCTCGCCATCCTGCAGCTGCACCGGGTCCAGGCCCGGCATCAGTGAGGGCGGACCACCGCCACCCTCATCGCTGGTACCGCCACCCGCGCCGAACACCTGCGCCAGCTGCTCGGCCAGGTCGCTGGCCTTGATGTAATTGAGCTCGTAGGAGAACAGCTGCACCGCGCCGCCGGCGCCGTCGATGCGCTCCAGCCATTGCTGGATGTCGTCCAGGTAGTCCGCCTGCGAGGTGATCACCAGCACCGCGTTGGCGCCTTCCAGCGGCATGAAGCGGAACATCCCGGCCACCGGCGACTCGCTTTCTTCGCCGAACACCTTCTCAAGGTCGGCGACCACGCGCGTGGCCTTGCCCGACTGCAGCGGGAACACGCCCACCGACATGCCGCTGAGCCAGTCGACGTCGAAGATCTCGATGGTGCGCAGGTAGTTCTCCAGCTCCGCGCGGGTGCCGGCGATGCTGATCACATTGCGTGCGTTGTCTACGCCGACGATGGCATTGGGCCGCGCGTACGGTTCCAGCACCTTCTTCATCTCCTCGGCGGAGATGTAGCGCAGCGGCACCACGCGCGACTCGAAACCACGCGCGGTGGAGGCCGGGCCGGTGCGCGGGGCGACGTTGCCGGCCACCGCCTGGTCGGCCGGGACGATG
>MIDV01000084.1 GCA_001830245.1 Lysobacterales bacterium RIFOXYA1_FULL_69_10
ACGCCGACCTTCCTGTACATGGGCGGCAACTTCCCGCGCCACACCTTCACCGCGCGCATCCCGGGCGACGCCCGCGCCAAGTTCAAGCCGGCCCCGGAAGAGCTGGAAGGCAAGGACGTCTGCGTGATCGGCACCATCGAGCGCGACAGTTCGCGCGCCGAGATCGTGGTGAACTCGCCGTCCAACCTGAAGCTGGCCACGATCCGCTGAGGCGCTCCACCGGCGGGGCGCGCGGGCGCCCTGCCAGGCCCAGGACACACCCGAGAGCGGCGCGACGCGCGCCCCGGTAAAGGAACAACACTCCATGCAGCGGATCAAGAACCTCAAACTGACGACGAAGATGATGCTGGCCTTCGGCGTCGTGCTGGCCCTGATGCTGGTCCAGGGCATTGCCGCCTTCGTCGGCCTGAACTCGCTCAACGACTCCACGATGCAGGTCACGGGCAACGTGCTGCCGTCGGTGAAAGCGGCCGGCGAACTGCGCAGCATGATCAGCGAGTTTCGCAGCACCTCCTACCGTCAGCACGTCCGGGCGAGCGACAGCGTCAAGGCCGAGGCGAAGAAGCTGGCAGCGGAGTCGGAAAAGCGCATCGACCAGGCGATCAAGGACTATCAGGGCCTGATCGTCGATGCGGAAGAGCGCAAGGCCTACGACACGCTCGTCAAGGAATGGAAAACTGCCAAGCAGTCTTACGCCGACGTACAGGAGATGCTGGACCTCGGCCTGCCCGACGACGCCGTGGACGCCTTCATCGGCACGACCCGGGACCAGCACCGCAAGGCAACCGACGCGGTCACCGCACTGATCACCGTGGTGGACCGCCAGGCCAACGCGGCCAGTAGCGGCGCGCGCAGCACGTTCAAGGCGTCCAGCACACTGATGGTGATCATGCTGCTGGTCGGCATCGTCGGCGGCCTGGCCCTGGCCTGGTTCTTCGCCCGTGCCATCGCCAACGCTGTCGGCGAAGCCGTGCGCGTGGCCAACGACGTGTCCGCGGGCAAGCTGGACGGCAAGATCGACACCAGCCGCCAGGACGAAGTGGGCCAGCTGCTCACCGCCATGCAGCGCATGCAGATGCAGGTGCAGTCGGTCATCGCCGCGCAGAGCGAGATGGCCGCGCGCCACGACGAAGGCCAGATCAGCTACCGCATGGACGACAGCGCGTTCCCCGGCGACTACGGCCGCATGGTGCGCGACACCAACGCGCTGGTGGGCTCGCACCTGCAGGCCATCGGCGATGCGCTGAAGATCATGCAGCGCTACTCGATCGGCGACCTGAGCCTGGACATGCCCAAGCTGCCGGGCGAGAAGGCCAACCTGACCGAGACGATGGACGCCACCAAGGCCAACCTGTCGGCCATCAACGGCGAGATCAAGCGCCTGGCGATGGCGGCTTCGTCGGGCGACTTCAGCCAGCGCGGCGATGTGGACAAGTACCAGTACGATTTCCGCGACATGATCGACGGCCTGAACCAGCTGATGGAGACCACCGACGGCAACCTGGCCGAAGTCTCGGAACTGCTGCAGGCCATCGCCCGCGGCGACCTGACCGCGCGCATGGAAGGCGACTTCCACGGCGTGTTCGCCCGCATGCGCGACGATGCCAACGCCACCGTGGCCCAGCTGACCGACATCGTCGGCCGCATCCAGGACGCCTCCACCAGCATCAACACCGCCGCCGGCGAAATCGCTTCCGGCAACAGCGACCTGTCGCGCCGTACCGAGCAGCAGGCCGCCAACCTGGAAGAAACCGCCGCCTCCATGGAGGAACTGACCTCCACCGTGCGCCAGAACGCCGAGTCGGCACGCAAGGCCAACCAGCTGGCGATCGGCGCGGCCGGCGTCGCCTCCCAGGGTGGTGAAGTGGTCGGCAAGGTGGTCACCACGATG
>MIDV01000085.1 GCA_001830245.1 Lysobacterales bacterium RIFOXYA1_FULL_69_10
GGCCCACTGGCGCTGTGCAACGGCAAGGGTGCGCGCGCACTGCACTGCAAGTACCACGGCTGGACCTACACCCTGGAAGGCCAGCTGCGCAGCGCGCCGGAGATGCAGGGCGCGGCGGACTTCGACGTGGCCGACATCCGCCTGCCGCCGCTGCGCGTGCATGCATGGCAGGGGCTGGTGTTTGTCGCCGTGCACGAAGACGCGCCGCCGTTCGATGCGGTGTACGGGGGCATCGCCGAGCGTATCGCCCCCATCGACCTGGCCGCGATGCGCTTCCACCGCCGCGACAGCTACGACATCGCGTGCAACTGGAAGGTCTACGTGGACAACTTCCTCGAGGGCTACCACCTGCCGCACGTGCACCCCGGGCTGTCGAAAGTGCTCGATTACCGCGCGTACGATACCCAGCTGTTTCCCTGGCATTCGCTGCAGCACTCGCCGCTGCGCAACAGCGGCGACATCTACGGCGATGGCGATGCCTTCTACTATTTCGTCTATCCCAACGTGATGCTCAACATCATGCCGGGACGGCTGCAGACCAACCGCATCCTGCCGCTGGGAGCGGACCGCTGCCGGGTGGAGTTCGACTACTACTACGCGCAGGACGACGCGGCCCTGGCCCGTATCGCCAACGACCAGGCCTTCAGCGACGAAGTGCAGGACGAGGACATCCGCATCTGCGAGGCGGTGCAGCGCGGCCTTGCCTCCGGCTGCTACGACGCAGGCCGGCTGTGCCCGAAGCGCGAGAGCGGCGTCTGGCATTTCCACAACCTGTTGCGGGCGGCCTATGGCGATGCGTGACCGGTTCCTGCCTGCGCTGCTGCTGGCCGCCGTCGCACTGCCGGCCGGGGCGCAGGATCTGCTGGTCCGGGCGGGCCACGTCCTCGACGTGGAAACGGGCCGGATGCTGCCCGCGCGCGATATCCTGGTGCGCGACGGACGGATCGTTTCCATCACCCCGCGCGCGAATGCCGCCGATCCCGGCCTGCGGGCGCTGGACTGGTCGGCGCTGACCGTCGTGCCCGGCCTGATGGACATGCACACGCACCTGGCCGACGAGGGACCGTACGGCGATCCAGCGACACCGCTGAGGAGCAACGCCGCGCGCGATGCCTTCATCGGTGCGCGCAATGCGCGGGCCACCCTGCAGGCCGGCTTCACCACCGTGCGCGATGTCGGGGTCTACCGCGGCTTCGCCGACGTGCAGCTGCGCGATGCGGTCAACGCCGGGCTGGTGCCCGGGCCGCGCATGTTCGTCGCCGGTGCCTACGTCACCGTCACCGGCGGTGGCGGCGAGATCACCGGATTGCCCGCCGGAACCGGGGTGCCGGACACCTT
>MIDV01000086.1:0-1846 GCA_001830245.1 Lysobacterales bacterium RIFOXYA1_FULL_69_10
CACGCCACCGTTGACGCCCACGTCCTCGCCGAGCACCAGCACGGTGTCGTCGTTGCGCATCTCGTAGGCCAGCGCCTGCGTGATGGCCTCGATCAGGGTGATCGCGGCGGGCGCCTTGGCCTCGCCCTTGCCTTGTGTCTTCCTGTCGGTCGCGGCCTTGTTCACGAGCGGCCCTCCCGTGCGATGGCCTGCTCGCGCTGGGCCAGCAGGTCCGGCGGCGGGTCGGCGTAGAGGTAGTCGAACATCGCCTCGACCGGCTGCACCGGGGTCTCCAGATACGCGTTGATCTCCACGTCCACCTTCGCGCCGCATTCCTCGGCCCAGGCCTTTTCCTGCTTTTCGTCCCACAGCTTCTGCGCGGTGAGGTAGGTGCGCAGGCGCGTGACCGGGTCGCGCTCCCAGGCCGCCTTGACCTCGGCCTCGTCGCGGTAGCGGCGGGCGTCGTCGGCGGTGGTGTGGTCGTGCAGGCGGTAGGTCATGAACTCGATCACGCTGCCGCCCTCCCCATTGCGCGCGCGCTCCATGGCGCGGCGCATGCCTTCCAGCACGGCGATCAGGTCGTTGCCGTCCACCTGCAGGCAGTGCAGGCCGCCGGCCAGGCCCTTCTGCGCCAGCGTCGGCGCGCCGGTCTGCGACTTGCGCGGCACCGAGATCGCCCAGCCGTTGTTGATGATGCATTGCACGAACGGCAGCGCATACGCGCCGGCCGAGTTGATCGCTGCGTACGTGTCGGTCTTGGAGCTGCCGCCATCGCCGCAGCAGGTCACCGCGACGCGCTTCTCGCCGCGCAGCTTGAAGGCCAGCGCGGCGCCGGCCGCGTGCAGGCACTGGGTCGCGATCGGCACGCACCACGGGTAGTCGTGCTTCGGGCCGGAGAAGTCGTTGCCGCGCTCGTCGCCGCCCCAGTACAGCAGCACTTCACGCGGCTTGACGCCGCGCATGAACTGCGCGCCGTACTCGCGGTAGCTGGGCGCGAACACGTCGTCGGGCTGCATCGATGCGCCGATGCCGACGTGGGTGGCCTCGTGGCCGAGGCAGGCCGCATACGTGCCCAGCTTGCCGGTGCGCTGCAGGGCAATGGCCTTGGTGTCGAAGGTGCGCACGAACAGCATCTGCTTGAACAGGGGCAGCAGTGCCTTGGCGTCCTTGAAGGCCTTGGGCAGCGGTCCGACGGGTTTTCCGTCGGGGCCGAGGTACTGCAGGTACTCGATCTCGAACTTCGCGGCGATGGTCATCGCGGGGGATTCCTCGAAAACACGACCGGTCGATGATAACCACAGCGCCGTAGCCGCCCGTTGCGCGACGCGGCAAGCCTTTTCCGGGCGGATGTGCTGGCGAGGGCGCCTCCGCGAATGGCACGCCGCAAACGAAGAGGGGCGCGGCCCGTGCCGCGCCCCTCCGGACCCGATGGCGTGCCGGTCAGCGCCGGTGGCGGGCCGGTGCCTGCAGGGTGTCGCGGTTGTTGCCGGGCGCCGGGTCGGGCGTGGCCGACGTCACCGACGCCTCGAACACCCAGGCCTCGCCGCGGCTTGGGGCACCCGGCACCACCAGCGCGAAGGCGAACCAGCGCGTGCCGGCGGCCATCGCCGCGTTGCTGCTGCACTCGGCACGGAACGTGTCACCGGCCAAGCGTACGCACGACCAGCCCGCCGGGGCGGCCGCGGCGGCCACGCGCGGGTCGACGTTGCCCTCGATCAGCAGGCGCGGCTGCACCGCCGCGTCGGGACCGGCGTTGGTCACCGGTACGAGGAACGTGGCGACCGCGCCGCGCCGCAGCTGGCCGGCGGTGCCGACGATGCGCACCGACAGGTCGGCGGCGGTCGCGCGGGCCACGGCCACGCTGGTG
>MIDV01000086.1:1852-27181 GCA_001830245.1 Lysobacterales bacterium RIFOXYA1_FULL_69_10
TAGGCGTTGGCCGGATCGCGGGTGGTCGACTGCGTTGCGACGGCCAGGGTCAGCGGCGCGAGGTCCGCGGTCTCCGGCATTGCCGCCTGCAGCGCGAAGTTGGCATCCGCACCTGACTCCAGCGACGGCGTGGTGCAGGTCACTGTGGTCGTCGCGTCATCCTGCACCGGCGCCGCGCACGTCCAGCCGCCTTCGACCGCGGTGAGCGTCGGTGCCACCGCGGCATCGAACACGAAGGCCACGCTGGCGAAGGCCGCATCGCCGGGGCCGGCATTGGACACTCGCGCGTCGAACGTGACCGCCTCGCCCGCCCGCGCCGCCTGGACATCGGCACCGACGGTCACGGCGAGATCGGCCGCCGCGAACGCCGGCACGCGGATCGACAGCCGCACCGGGTCGTGGTCGGACGAGCGCAGCGCGATGCCGGCGTCGTCGAAGTTGTCCACGCCGAAGTCGGCGTTGATGCGCGCGTGTTCGACCGCAAGGCCGGCGACGCCATCGACGACCGCCTCGTTGACCAGCACGTGGTCCAGCGTCTGCGCGTTGCCGGCGAAGACGTAGGAGTAGCGCTCGTCGTTGTCGGCGATCAGCTGCGAGCCGTCCACCAGCAGCGAGGTCAGCGGGCTGTCGACATGGGTCAGCACGCGGTCCGGCGCAGCCTCGTCGCCGCGGACGATGCCCATCACGTCGACGTAGCCGTCGTTGACCTCGAAGGCGTTGAAGTCGCCGACCAGCACGATGTGCGCGGCCGGGTCGTCCTGTTGCATCTGCTCGACCAGGCCGGCCAGGTAGGCCGCCTGCGCGCCGCGCTTGACCCGCACGCGCTCGCTGGTGGTCGCCCAGCCGCTGCTGCCCGGCGAGACGTCGTCGATGCCGTTGAGCGAGCGCAGGTGGTTGTTGATCACGGTCGCCGGATAGGCGCCGCCGCGGCCGTCGTGCACCACCGCGCGCAACGCCAGCGGCGGCCGGTCGTTGAGCACGCTGGTGCTGCCGTTGGGATTGGCGATCGTCGCGTCCTTGCCGAACTGGGTCACGCCCAGCACCTCGACCCGCGGCCGGCCGTCACCGGCATCGCGCGTGTTCACCAGGAAGCCGACGTTGATGCCGCCCACGTCATTGCCCGGCTCCAGGTACGGCACGTAGGCCGGCGCGGTCGGGCAGGTGGCGGCCAGGCGGTCGGACAGCAGCTGCAGCACGCGCAGGTTCTCGACCTCGACCGCGCCGAGGATGTCGGGCGTCTTCAGGTAGTCGCAGATCGCGGCCGAGGCCTTGGCCAGGCGCTTGTCGAGCGCCTCGGGCGTCAGCGTCACGGCGCCGTTGCCGTCGGCGACCTCGTCGAACAGGCGCAGCAGGTTGAAGCCGGCGATGGTCACCTGGTCGTAGTCGGCATCGTTGACCGCCGCGGGCAGGCGGCCGCCTGCGACCGTCGGCGGCGTCGCCACGTCCGGCAGCAGCGCCCACGTGCCGGCGAAGTAGTCCAGCACGCCCAGCAGCCCGGCCACCGTCGCATCGACGTCGACCGACAGCGGCGCGGCGCCGACCTGGCCCCGGCTGCGCACCATCAACCGTTCCTGGTTGGTGTCGAACAGTGGCGGGTCCTTGTCGGCCGGCAGGGTCGCCAGTGCGCGGTCCATGACGCCGATGCCCGCTTCACGGAACGGGCGCGCCACGCCCGGCAGCACCACGTGGAACACGCCATCGCTGAAGGCGCGCGCGTCGTTCTCGTCGATGCTGCCGCCCGAAGGCGCCACGACCACGGACTCGGCCACGCTCACGCGCATGCCTTCCAGTCGCTCGAGCGTGCCGGGCAGGGCATCGGGGGCGAGGTCGGCGGCCGTCAGTTCGACCGCCGCGGGCAGGGCCACGCCGGAGGCCAGCAGCTCGATGGTCGGCGTGACCAGCTCGGTGATCGCCAGCTGGTTGACGTTGGACGAGGGCACGTACTCCTCGACGGTCGCCGTAACGCGCACGCGGTTGCCCACCGCGGCCGATGCCGGCGGCGCGCTGCCGGTGAACACGAAGATGCCGTCGGACGTGGCCGGGTTGCCGTCGTCGTTGGCACTCTGCAGGAAGAAACCGTTGTTGAACTTGATCGCGGTGACCACGCCCTCGGTGACCACGACGCGCCCGTTGTACGGGGACGCCAGGCCGTCGCCCTGGATCTGCGCGATCGACAGCGCGACCGGCGGCTCAGGCGGTTCCGGCGGCTCGGCACCGCTGTTGCGCGGGTCCGGCGTGCCGCGGGTGAAGTCGGCGGCGTTGTCGTCGGTGTCGACGCTGCCGTCGCCGTTGCGCAGCGCGGCGGTGGTGTTGCTGAGCGTGGCGGTGGCGCCGGCGCCCTCGAAGCAGTTGGCGCTGGAACCGAAGCCGACGAAGTCCACCAGCGTCACCGCATCCAGCGGGCAGGTGCCCGACAGGACACCGCCGCCGTTGACCAGCGCGACCTTGCCGTTGGTTGCCGCCATGGCGATGGTGCCGGTGGCGTCGGGCGTGGGCAGGTCGACCGTGCCGCCGGCGCCGTCGGCCTGCTTGACCAGGTAGTAGCCGCCCGGCGCGATGGTGCCCGCCAGCGGCGTGCGTTGCCAGGACGAACCGGCCGAGGAGGCGTACTGCACGCTCCAGCCGTCCAGCGACACCGCGGTGTCGCCCGTGTTGCGCAGTTCGATGAAGTCGCTGCGCAGGGTCGCGCCGGAATTGCCGCCGCCCCCGTACACCTGGCTGACCACCACCTGCGCCGCGGCCGCGCCGGCAGCGCCCCAGCCGGTGCACAGCACCAGCGCCCATGCCGCGAGGCGGCCCGTCGTTCGATTCATCCCTGGATCCCCGTTGTGGTCGCCCGCCGCCCCGTGCCCATCGCGGGCATGGAGTGCCTTGTCGCAGGCGGGCAAGAGTGTGCCCGGATCGTGGGCGTGCCGCATGTCAGCGGTATGACCGGGCGACGGACGGGCGTGGGCCGTACGCTACCCTTGGCGGCTTCCGGAACGTCCGGAGCGGCGCGGCCCGGGCGGGAGGCGTCTCCCGGCCACGACCCGCACGGAGCGGACATGAGTGTCGAGAAGAACGAGCGCGCGCTGGAATCGGAAATCCACACCGACCTGTCGGGGCGGATGAGCTATGCCGGCTACCTGCACCTGGACCGCCTGCTGTCGGCGCAGGAGCGGCTGTCGAACCCGCCGCACCACGACGAGATGCTGTTCATCGTGCAGCACCAGGTCTCGGAGCTGTGGATGAAGCTGATGATCCACGAGCTCAAGGCCGCCATCGCGCTGCTGCGCGCCGACGAACTGGGCGGCTGCCAGAAGATCTTCGCGCGCTGCAAGGCGATCCTGCGCCAGCTCACCGAGATGTGGTCGGTGCTGGAGACGCTGACGCCGTCCGAATACATGGAGTTCCGCGAGATCCTCGGGCCGTCGTCGGGCTTCCAGTCGCTGCAGTACCGCACCATTGAATTCCTGCTGGGCAACAAGAACGCCTCGATGCTGAAGGTGTTCGCCCACGACGAGGCCGCGCACGCCGGCCTGCGCGAAGTGCTGGAGGCGCCCAGCCTGTACGACGAGGCCCTGCGGCACCTGGCGCGGCGCGGGCATCCCGTGCCGGCGCACCTGGTCGAGCGCGACTGGTCGCGCCCGCACGTGTCCGAGCCGGCGCTGCTGCCGGTGTTCGAGCGCATCTACGAGGACGTCGACGCGCACTGGGCGGCCTACCACCTGTGCGAGGACCTGGTCGACCTGGAAACGCAGTTCCAGCTGTGGCGCTTCCGCCACATGCGCACGGTGATGCGCATCATCGGCTTCAAGCGCGGCACCGGTGGTTCGTCGGGCGTGGGCTTCCTCAAGCAGGCGCTGGAGCTGACGTTCTTCCCGGAGCTGTTCGAGGTGCGCACGACCATCGGGCCGGGGCCCGGGTATGGGGCGCCGACACCGTAGGGAGCAACCCTGCGCGTTCCTGCCATGGGCCTGCGCGTTTCCTGAAACCGTCGTCCCCGCGAAGGCGGGGACCCAGCGACTTGGTGCCGGTTTCAATCGCAGAGTCCCTGGGTTCCCGCCTTCGCGGGAATGACGTCAGGGTGCGGTCGGGCACGAACGTCCTGTCGGCGCTCCCACGCGCCTCCCTTGCTAGGATGCGGGCCACCTCAATCCGCCCGGACCGCCGCATGTCCCAGCCCACGCCGACCCCCTCCGTCCCGCCGAGCGCGCCCGAAAAGCGCGGCATGGTTACCCGCTTCCTCGACGGCGTGGAGCGCGTCGGCAACAAGCTGCCCGACCCGGCGGTGCTGTTCCTGATCCTCATGCTGGCCACCTGGGCGCTGTCGGCGCTGCTGGCCAACGTCAGCTTCGGCGAGATCGACCCGCGCAGCGGCGAGCCGGTGCAGATCGTCAACCTGCTCAGCGGCGCCAGCCTCACCGCCTTCATGGCGACGATGGTGCAGACGTTCGTCAACTTCGCCCCCTTGGGCGTGGTGCTGGTGGCGATGCTGGGCCTGGGCGTGGCCGAGCACACCGGCTTCATCAACGCCGCGCTGCGCGCGATGCTCGCCGTCACCCCGCGCATGCTGCTGACACCGGCGGTGATCGCGGTCGGCATCCTCAGCCACATCGCGGTGGATGCCGGCTACGTGCTGGTGATCCCGCTGGGCGCGGTGATCTTCTACGCCGCCGGGCGCCATCCGCTGGCGGGTATTGCGGCCGCGTTCGCGGGCGTGTCGGGCGGCTTCTCGGCCACCTTCTTCGTGCCTTCGAGTCTGGACCCGTTGCTGGCCGGCCTCACCCAGGAGGCCGCGCGCCTGCTGGACCCGGGCATCGAGATCAACCCGCTCAACAACTGGTTCTTCACCACTGCCTCGACCTTCCTGATCGTGGCCATCGGCTGGTTCCTCACCGACCGCGTGATCGAGCCGCGCCTGCGCAACACGCCGGTGGACGGCGACACCAGCCAGATGCCGACGATGGAGCCGCTGGCCCCGCACGAGCGCCGCGGCCTGACCGCCGCGCTCGTCGCCGGCGGCATCGCGGTGGTGCTGTTCGTGCTCAGCCTGCTGCCCGAGGGCACGCCGTGGGCGGCGCCGGTGGAGGGCCTGGCGCCCGGCACCAACCCGCTGCTGGCGTTCACCGCGCCGCTGATGCAGTCGATCGTGGCGCTGATCTTCATCTTCTTCCTGATCCCGGGCGTGGTGTACGGCTACGTGTCGGGCACGGTGAAGACCCACCGCGACGTCATCGCCGGCATGAGCAAGGCGATGAGCGGGATGGGCTACTACATCGTCATGGCGTTCTTCGCCGCGCAGTTCATCTACGCCTTCGGCCAGTCCAACCTGGGCGTGCTGCTGGCGATCAAGGGCGCCAACGGCCTGCAGGCACTCGGCCTGCCGATGGCGCTGACGGTGGTCGGCATCGTGCTGCTGTCGGGCATGGTCAACCTGGTGGTCGGCTCGGCCTCGGCCAAGTGGGCACTGATCGGCGCGATCATGGTGCCGATGCTGATGCAACTGGGCGTTTCGCCCGACCTCACGCAGGCCGCCTACCGCGTGGGCGATTCCTCGACCAACATCATCACGCCGCTGCTGCCGTACTTCCCGCTGATCGTGGTGTTCTGCCAGCGCTACGTGAAGTCGGCGGGCGTGGGCACGCTGCTGGCGCTGATGCTGCCGTTCTCGGTGACGCTGCTGGTGGTGTGGAGCGCGTTCCTGATCGGCTTCTGGGCGCTGGGCATCCCGCTGGGCGTGGGGTCGACGTACGAGTACGTCCCGGCGGGGTGACGACCGCTGCCCTTGGCCGGAACGCCCGGCCTGCTTGACACCGCGGCCGCCTCCGGGCGGCCGCTTCCGTTCAGCATCCCGAGCGGGATGCTGCGCTGCAGCAGTACGCCGCCGGTTTGACGGGAACGTGGCGCTGCGGTTACACCTTGCCGTCGTTTTGCCGACCGGCGCCGCGCCGGTGGCATGCGCAACCACCGCCACCCTCCGCATTACCCAGGCCGCCTGCGGCCGCCAGGAGTCCCTCCCGCATGAGTTCCACACCCGGTTCGATCGCCCCGGAAGAAAAGACCTTCCTCGGCCACCCGCGCGGCCTGTACATGCTGTTCTTTGCCGAAATGTGGGAGCGCTTCTCCTACTACGGCATGCGCGCGCTGCTGGTGCTGTACCTGACCAAGCACTGGCTGTTCTCCGACGGCGACGCCTCGATGGTCTACGGCGCGTACACCGCGCTGGTCTACATCACGCCGGTGATCGGCGGCTACCTGGCCGACAAGTACCTGGGACAACGCAAGGCGGTGCTCTACGGCGCGGTCCTGCTGACGTTCGGCCACTTCCTGATGGGCTTCGAGGGCGAGGGCGGACAGGGCAGCCCTGCGCTGGACGCGTTCTGGCTGGCGCTGGCGTTCATCATCGTCGGCTCGGGCTTCCTGAAGGCCAACATCTCGGTGATGGTCGGCCAGCTGTACCCGCGCACCGACGTGCGCCGCGACGGCGCGTACACGATCTTCTACATGGGCATCAACCTGGGCGCGTTCCTGGGTTCGCTGCTGTGCGGCTGGCTGGGCGAGACCTACGGCTGGAAGTACGGCTTCGGCGCCGCCGGTTTCGGCATGCTGCTGGGCCTGGTCGTGTTCGTCATCGGCAAGCCGCTGCTGCTGGGCAACGGCGAGTCCACCAATCCCACGCGCCTGCGCGACCGGGTGATGGGCCTGCCCTTCGAGTGGCTGCTGTACCTGGCCGGCATCGGCATGGTGATCGTGTGCTGGTGGATGGTGCAGAACCAGTCGGTCGTCGGCTGGGCGCTGTTCGTCACCGGCGTGGCCCTGCTGGCCTATGTCGGCTGGATCGCCGTCACGCGGCTGGACGCGCATGCCCGCAACCGCATCTTCGCCGCGATGATCCTGATGATCGGCTCCGTGCTGTTCTGGGCGCTGTTCGAGCAGGCCGGCTCCTCGCTCAACCTGTACACCGACCGCTACGTCAACCGTGAAATGCTGGGTTGGGAAGTGCCGGCGTCGATGTTCCAGTCGATCAACGCGCTCTACATCATCCTGCTGGCGCCGGTGTTCGCGTGGCTGTGGACGACGCTGGGCCGCCGCGGCCTGGAGCCCTCCGCCCCGGCCAAGTTCGGCCTCGGCATGATCCAGCTGGGCCTGGGCTTCCTGGTGCTGGTGGCCGGTGCGGCCGCCGTCGCCAGCGGCAGCCTGACCCCGGTGCTCTTCATCTTCCTGATCTACCTGCTGCACACCATGGGCGAGCTGTGCCTGTCGCCGGTCGGCCTCTCGGCGATGAACCGCCTGGCGCCGGCACACATGGCCAGCCTGATCATGGGCTGCTGGTTCTTCGCGTCGGCCACCGGCAACTTCGTCGCCGGCCTGATCGCCGCGGCGACCGGCTCGGAAGCGGCTTCGGGCGCGGATGCCGCCCAGGACGTCGTGCTTGACGTGTACTCCAACATCGGCTGGATTGCCGTGGCCGTCGGCGTCGGGTTCGTGGTGATCTCGCCGCTGATCAAGCGCCTGATGCACCTGGACACGCTGAAGGACGACGACCACGTCATGGCGGGTGAGGCCGAGCTGGCCGAGCCGCAGGCGGCGGGCATCAACACGACGAACGAGCGCAAGGACTACTGACCGTCCTGCATGAGAAAAAACGGAAACGGCGGCCTCGGCCGCCGTTTTTCCTTTGGGGATCCGCTACCCCCGTCGGGCAGCGCGCATCGCAGCGCACCGGTGGCGGCGCAACGCGGACGGCGCGCTCAGAACGCCTGCGCTTCCGCCTTCAGCTCCAGCTCGTCCAGCCGGTCCAGCAGGCGGAACAGCAGCGCGCGCTCGTCGGCATCGAAGCCATCCAGCAGCCGCGCCTCGAACGCCAGCGCATGCGGCGCCACTTCGTCGTAGATGGCGTAGCCCGCGCGTGACAGCCTCAACACCGAGCGCCGCCGGTCGTCGTCGTGCGTCTCGCGCCGCAGCTGGCCGGCGTCGACCAGCCGGGCGACCGCGCGGCTGACGGCGACCTTGTCCATCGCCGTGCGCTGGGCCACCTCGCCGGCCGACAGGTCCGGGTAGCGGCCCAGCACCGCCATCACCCGCCACTCGGTCACGCCCAGGCCGAAGCGCTCGGAATACACGCGCGCGATCGCGCTGCTGACGCGGTTGGACAGCACCGACAGTCGGTAGGGCAGGAAGTGCTCGAGGTCGAGCTCGGCATGCGGCCGGTTCTCGCGACGGTTCATGTTGCGCTGTGCCTTGCCTATGGTTTCATGTGAAACTATAACCTCTCAGGCAGGCCCCGCGACCCGCGCGCGGCCGGCCCCGGCCACGCTTCACGCAGGAGTCCCCCATGAGCGCACAGTCCGCGACCCAAGCCCCCAACCTCGGCATGCAGGTCACCACCTTCGAGAACCCGCTGGGGATCGACGGCTTCGAGTTCGTCGAGTTCGCCGCGCCCGAGGGTCAGCAGCAGCTGCTGCACGACTACTTCCGCAACATGGGCTTCACGGCGGTCCTGCGCCACAAGAGCCGGCCGATCACCGTCTACCGCCAAGGCGGCGTCAACTTCCTGGTCAACGAAGACCCCGACAGCTTCGCCGCCGACTTCGCCAAGGCCCACGGCCCCAGCGCCTGCGGCTTCGCGATCCGCTTCAAGGAGTCGGCCGACACCGTCTGCAAGACCGTGCTGGGCAACGGTGGCCAGGCCATCGACCACAAGCCGCAGACCAAGGCGATCGACGCGCCGGTGGTCAAGGGCATCGGTGATTGCATGCTGTACCTGGTCGACCGCTACGGCGACAAGGGCACGCCCTACGCCGATTTCGAGCCGATCGAAGGCGCCGACCAGAACCCCACCGGGTTCGGCCTGACCTTCATCGACCACCTCACCCACAACCTCTACTTCGGCAACATGCAGAAGTGGTCGGACTACTACGAGCGCCTCTTCAACTTCCGCGAAATCCGCTACTTCGACATCAAGGGTGCCAAGACCGGCCTGGTGTCCAAGGCGATGACCGCGCCGGACGGCATCGTGCGCATCCCGCTCAACGAGTCCAACGACCCCAAGAGCCAGATCAACGAGTACCTCGACGCCTACAAGGGCGAGGGCATCCAGCACATCGCCTGTTTCACCGACGACATCTATGGCACGGTCGAGGCCATGCGCGAGCGGGGCATCGAGTTCCTCGACACCCCCGACACCTACTTCGAGGTGATCGACCAGCGCGTGCCGAACCACGGCGAGGACGTCGCGCGGCTTGCGCGCAACAAGATCCTGATCGACGCCGACCCGGAGACCAAGCAGCGCAAGCTGCTGCAGATCTTCACCCAGAACGCGATCGGCCCGATCTTCTTCGAGATCATCCAGCGCAAGGGCAACGAAGGCTTCGGCGAAGGCAACTTCCAGGCGCTGTTCGAGAGCATCGAGCGCGACCAGATGAAGCGCGGGGTTCTGTAAGCGAGTCGGTTTGCCGAGGCAGTGGTTGCTAGCCCCTCTCCCCACGGGAGAGGGGTTGGGGAGAGGGGCCGAAGCATGGACGCACGCACACGGGCCGCGTTGCCTACCCTGACGCTGGACAAGGCGCGCCAGCTGCGTCGGGGGATGACCGACGCCGAGCGTGCGCTCTGGTACCACCTTCGAGCCGGCCGGCTGGATGGTCTGAAGTTTCGCAGGCAACACCCGATCCCGCCGTACGTCGTCGACTTCTATTGCGATGCTGCGCGGCTGGTGATCGAGCTTGACGGGTCGCAGCACACGGAAGAACACGACCTGCATCGGACACGATTTCTCGAGTCGAAGGGACTGACGGTGTTGCGCTTCTGGAACGACGACGTATTGGTGCGCACGCAAGCCGTTCTCGAAGTGGTCTGGAGCATCGTCGGACCTCGGCCCCTCACCCCAACCCCTCTCCCGGTGGGAGAGGGGCTTTAAGAGCGACGCAGCAATGAGCATCCGATCCAACGGCTACCAATCCGGCTTCGGCAACGAGTTCGCCACCGAGGCGCTCAAAGGCACGCTGCCCGTGGGCCGCAATTCGCCGCAGCGCGTCGCACACGGGCTCTACGCCGAGCAGTTGTCGGGCACCGCGTTCACCGCGCCGCGCAGCGAGAACCGGCGCAGTTGGCTGTACCGGATCCGCCCCGCTGCGATGCACGGCAGCTTCTCGCGCTATCGCGCCGACGACGTGGCGACGTTCCACAACGATTTCTGCGATGGCCCGGTTTCGCCGGACCAGCTGCGCTGGAACCCGCTGCCGCTGCCGGAAGCGCCGACGGATTTCGTCGACGGACTGTTCACCATGGCCGGCAATGGCGGCCCGGCCGCGCAGACCGGCATCGGCGTGCACGTGTACGCCGCCAATCGCGACATGGACGGGCGCTTCTTCTACGACGCCGACGGCGAGCTGCTGATCGTCCCCCAGCAGGGCCGCCTGCACATCGCCACGGAGATGGGCGTGCTGGAGGTCGAGCCGCAGGAGATCGCGGTGATCCCGCGCGGCGTGCGCTTCGCGGTGTCGTTGCCCGACGGCGAGGCGCGCGGCTACGTCTGCGAGAACTTCGGCGCGATCCTGCGGCTGCCCGACCTGGGGCCGATCGGCAGCAACGGCCTGGCCAACCCACGCGACTTCCTGGCGCCGCATGCCGCGTACGAGGACCGCGAGGGCGACTTCGAACTGGTGGCGAAGTTCCAGGGCCACCTGTGGCGCGCCTACATCGGCCACTCGCCGCTGGACGTCGTCGGCTGGCACGGCAACTACGCGCCGTACAAGTACGACCTGCGCCGCTTCAACACCATCGGCTCGATCAGCTTCGACCATCCCGACCCCAGCATCTTCCTGGTGCTGCATTCGGCCAGCGACACGCCGGGCACCAGCAACCTGGACTTCGTGATCTTCCCGCCGCGCATCCTGGCGATGCAGGACACGTTCCGGCCGCCGTGGTTCCACCGCAACATCGCCAGCGAGTTCATGGGGCTGGTGCACGGCGCCTACGACGCCAAGGCCGAGGGCTTCGCGCCGGGCGGCTGCTCGCTGCACAACTCGATGACCGGACACGGTCCCGATGCGGCCACGTTCGAGAAGGCCAGCAGCGCCGACCTGTCCAAACCGGATGTGATTACCGACACGATGGCCTTCATGTTCGAGTCGCGCGCCGTTATCCGGCCGACGGTGCAAGCCTTCGACGCCGTGCATCGCCAGCGCGACTACCAGGCCTGCTGGGCCGGTTTGCGGAAGCACTTCACCGGCTGACGCTTCGCGGCGGCTTCACGGGACGCGGCTAGGCTGCGGCGGATTCGTTCCACCGCTCCGGAGCCCGCGCATGCGCCATGCCCTGCCCATCGCCGTCCTGCTGACCCTGTCGCTCGCGGCCTGCTCCGGCGACCGCGCCGGGTCTTCGGACACCGTGGCTGATGTCGCCGCGCCGCCGGCGATGGACTCCGCGCCCATCGTCGACCAGCCCAGCGTCGACATTCCGCCTGCGACCGCCCCCACCCCCGTGCCGCCCGTGGCGGACGGCACGTTCGACGCGCGGATGGATGGCGTCGCCGAGGCCCGGTTCGGGATGACCGCCGACGAAGTTCGCGCGGTCTGGGACGGCGAGCTGGAAGGCAATCCGGCGGAGGGCGAAGAGTGCTTCCACCTGAGCCCGGCAGGGCAATCGACGCCGGCGCAGTTCGCCTTGATGTTCGGCGACGGCCGGCTGGTGCGGTACTCGGCCGAAAGCCCGGACCGGGTCGCGCCCGGTGGTGGTCGACGCGGGATGGCGGCCGACGACATCCGTGCGATGTACGACGGCCGGGTCGAGGCGAGCCCGCACAAATACACCGAAGGCCAGTACCTGCGCGTCACCGGGCAGGACGGCAGCCCTGCCGTCATCGTGTTCGAGACCGATGCCGACGGCGCCGTGACCGAATGGCGCGTGGGCCTGGCGCCGTACGTGGACTACGTGGAAGGCTGCGCGTAAGCGCATGCGGGGCGTGGACCCGGGCGCTCGGCCCGGGGAGCTCGGCCCGAGGAGCTCGGACCAGGGCGCTCGCCCTAGAATCACCCGCGGCGGGCCCGTCGCGGGACCGGACATGAGGGGACGGACATGTGGGCATCGCTGGGGTGGTTCGCGCTGGGTCTTCTGCTGTTGGCACTGGGCGGCGATTCGATCGTCAAGGGCGCGGCCGGTCTGTCGCGGCGGCTGGGTTTCTCGCCGTTCGTAGCCGGGCTGGTGCTGGTGACCATCGCCACCTCGCTGCCGGAACTGGCCGTCAACCTGCATGCCGTCTGGCGCGGTGAAACCGGGCTGGCGCTGGGCAACGCGGTCGGCAGCAACGTCGTCAACATCGGCCTGACGCTGGGTGCCGCCGCCGTCGCAGCGCCGATGCTGGTGCGCTGGCGCGCGCTGTCGCCGCTGCTGGGGTTCCTGCTGGCCGGCACCGTGGTCGTGGCGCTGCTGGGACTGGATGGCACGCTGTCTCGCATCGAAGGCATCGGCCTGGTCGTCGCGTTCGTCGCGGTGCTGGCGTTCGACCTGACGCGCCGCCGCGAGGAGGCGCCGGAGCTGCGCACGGAGATCGAGGCCTACACCGAGACCCGTGGCGGACTCGGACTGAACCTGCTGCGCTTCGCCATTGCCGCGGCGCTGCTGTACTACGGCGCGCGCTATGTCGTGGATGGCGCGCTGGGCCTGGGCCCCGCGCTGGGCATGAGCCCGCTGTTGCTCGGCCTGCTGCCGGTCGCCATCGGCACGGCATTGCCTGAGGTCGCCGCGGCCATTGCTGCCGCGCGTCGCGGACAGGGCGACATGGTGCTGGGCCATGTGATCGGCGCCAGCCTGTTCAACCTGCTGGTGGTCGTCGGTGGCATGGCCGTGCTGCGGCCGCTGCCGGTGCCGGAATCGTTCGTGCGGCTGGAGTGGCCGGCGGCGTTCGTGTTCGCGCTGATGCTGGTACCGATGCTGCGCGGCGACCTGCGGCTGGGCCGGCGCGAAGGCGGCATCCTGCTGGCGGCATTCGTCGGCTGGGTGCTGCTGGAGTGGTGGGTGATCCGCCACTGACGGAGACGCGCGGGCGCCGCTTCATCCCTTCCGGGAAGGCGCAACTCGAGGGCGCCGGTCATGACCGGTGTCCGATCCCGGCATCGTGGAAGGTCAAGGTGGATCCCGGCGTTCGCCGGGATGACGGGCGCGGGATGGTGCGATTGAGTCGACGCGGCCGGATCCCGGTTACATGCCCGGCTGTTCGCGGCCTTCGCTATCCCCGGCGGCAGAACCGTGGCCGGGTTCCGGCACCACCGGGGCTTCCGGCGTCTGCGCATCCGGCAACGGTGGCCGCTGCTCCGGGGCCAGCGCCAGTGCCGCGCGTGCCATCAGGTGCGCACTGATCGGTGCGGTGATGAACAGGAACACGGTGATCAGGATCTCGCGCAGCCCGAGCGCAAGTCCGTCGCCGAGCCACGCGTGGTAGCCGATCGACGCCACCAGGATGCAGCCCACGCCCAGCGTGGTCGCCTTCGTCGGGCCGTGCAGGCGCTTGAGGAAGTCCGACAGTTTCACCAGCCCCAGCGAGCCGACCAGCACGAAGAAGCTGCCGATCGCCAGCAGCGCGGTGAGCGCGATGTCCAGGACCGGGCTCATTCGACGATGTCCCGGCGCAGTACGTACTTGCTGAGCATCACGGTGCCGACGAAGCCGAGCATGGCGATGACCAGCGCCGCCTCGAAGAACACCGACGAGCGCAGGTACATGCCGAACAGGATCAGCGCGGCGATGGTGTTCACGTACAGCGTGTCCAGGCCGAGGATGCGGTCGGGCACGGTGGGGCCACGCAGCAGCCGCCACAGGCTCATCAGCATCGCCAGGCCGACCACGTGCAGGGCGACGAGCACGGCGATGTCGGTCATCATGGGAAGATCTCCTTCAGCGGCGCCTCGTAGCGCGTCTTGATCTCGGCCACTGTCGCGTCGGCATCCTTCAGGTTGAACGCGTGCACCAGCAGGTGGCGGCGGTCTTCGGTGAGCTCGGCCGACAGCGTGCCGGGCGTCAGGGTGATGATGCTGGCCAGCGCGGTGATGCCATGGATGTTCTGCAGGTCAAGCGGGACCCAGATGAAGCCGGGCGTCAGGGCGCGCTCGGGGCCGAGGATGCGGCGCGCGACTTCGATGTTGGACAGCAGCATGTCCCACAGCACGCGGCGGCCGAGCACCAGCACGGTCCACAGCCGGCCGACATGCGCGCGCTGGGGCTGCAGCAGACCGGCCAGCAGTGGCAGCAGCAGCGCCATCACGGCGGCCAGCGCCAGCTGCCCCGGGCTGAAGTCGCCCACCAGCAGCAGCCACAGCACGAACACGGCCACGCTCAGTGGCGGCGAGGGCAGCAGGCGGTTCATGGCGAGGGCTCCCGGATCTGCGGCGCGCGCTCGCGTGCGGCCTGCATGTACGCGTCCGGCTGCAGCACCTGCGCGGCCGCGGCCTGCGCGTAGCGCACCACCGGTGCACCCCACAGCGTCAGGCCGATGCCGTAGGCGAGCAGCAGGCCGGCGCCGGCCCACTGCGCGCGCAGCGGCGGCGACGGCGGGCGCACGCCGTCCGGCCACGGCTCGGCACGCCAGAACACCTGGCTGCCGGTCCGGGCCAGTGCCACCAGCGTCAGCAGGCTGGTCAACAGCACGGTGCCCCACACCCACATCCGGTAACCCTCCGGTACCGCATCCAGCAGCAGTGCCTTTCCGATGAAGCCTGACAGCGGCGGCAGGCCCGCCACCGACACCGCGCCGATGCCGAACAGCACCCCGAGCGGGGCGTTGCGGCGCAGCGGCCCGGCGTAGTCCAGCGCATCGCCGGTGCGTCCGCGCTGACCGCGGATCAGGTCCATGACCAGGAACAGCCCGGCGGTGACGAACGTGCTGTGCACCAGGTAATACAGGCCCGCGCCGATGGCATCAGGCGTGGCCAGCGCGAAGGCGACGAACAGCGTGGCCGCCGAGGCGATCACCAGGTACGCCACCAGCATGCGCAGGGTCGATGCCGCCAGCGCGCCGAGCGTGGCCAGCAGCAGTGTCAGCAGCCCGGTCCAGTACAGCCACGGCCACGCCCAGCCGGCGAGTTCGCCCGGGCCGTCGCCGAACACCAGCGTGTAGACGCGCAGCACCGAGTACACGCCCACCTTGGTCATGATCGCAAACAGCGCCGCCACCGCGGCCGGCGCGCGCGCGTAGGCGTTGGGCAGCCACAGGTACAGCGGCAGCAGCGCGGCCTTGGCGCAGAACACCACCAGCAGCAGCCCCGAGGCGGCGCGCACCAGCGCCGCATCCTCGGGCGCCAGTACCGCCACGCGCGCGCCCATCTCGGCCATGTTGAGCGAGCCCAGCAGGCCGTACAGCAGGCCCAGCGCGACCAGGAACAGCGTCGAGGCGGTGATGTTGAACACCACGTAGTGCAGGCCGGCGCGCATCCGCGGCCCGCGCCCGCCGCTGAGCAGCAGGCCGTAGGAGGCGATCAGCATCACCTCGAAGAACACGAACAGGTTGAACAGGTCGCCGGTCAGGAACGCGCCGTTGAGGCCGGCCAGCTGCAACTGGAACAGACCATGGAAGTGCCGCGCGCGCCGGTCCCAGCCGGCACACGCATACAGCAGGCACGCAACCGCGAGCAGCGTCGTGGTCGCCACCAGGCCGGCGCTGAGGCGGTCGGCCACCAGCGCGATGCCGAGCCGCGCCGGCCAGTCGCCCAGCAGGTAGAAGGTGATCGCGCCGGTATCCGCCTGTACCAGCAGCGCGACCACGGCCAGCAGCAGCGCCAGCATCCCGGTCCAGCCGATCGCGCGCTGCAGCCCGATGCCGCGGCGCTCGAATATGAGCGCCACCGCGCCGAACAGCAGCGGCAGCAGGATCGGCAGCACCGGCAGGTGCGGGGACAACGCCTGCAGCATCAGGGCATCCCCTCGCCGCCGGCATCGACGTGGTCGTCGCCGTTGTCCGCGCGGCTGCGCATGGCCACGACGATCGTCACGGCCGTCATCGCGAAGGCGATCACGATGGCCGTCAGTACCAGCGCCTGCGGCAGCGGGTCGGTGTAGTTCGCCAGTACGGTCTCGACGCCCGGCTTGACCACCGGCGGTTTGCCGACAACCAAACGGCCTGCGGAGAAGATCAGCAGGTTGGTGGCGTACGACAGCAGCGTCAGGCCCAGGATCATGTCGAAGCTGCGCGACCGCAGCAGCAGGTAGACGCCGGCGGCGGTCAACGCACCAATGACGAGGGCGAGTGCGAGTTCCATTAGAAGTGCCCTCGTTGCTTGTGCGTGCCGGGCGCCGGCCGCCTTCCGGACTGCGCGTTGCGCATTCCGGTTCCCGTGTTCCACCAGATCCCCGACATCACCGCTGCGCGCCGATGTCGCCCCCTTGACTCAAGGGGGCTGAAAACCCGAATACGTTGCAGCGCAGCCTCTTGCGTCACGACGCCTCCGACTCGGATGGCAGTGCCGCGGCACGTTTGCGGGCCTTGGGCGGCTTGACCGTGCCCATCATCGACAGGATCAGCATCGCGCCGCCGAATACCACCAGGTACACGCCGATGTCGAAGCCCATTGCGCTGGCCAGCGGCACCTCGCCGATGAGCGGCAGGCGCGGCTCGGCGTGGCCGCTGGTCAGGAAGGGCAGGCCGAACAGCAGCATCGGCGCGACGCCGGTGAGCAGCGCGACGATCAGGCCGATGCCGATCCACCGCGTGTAGTCGAAGCCCATGCGCGATTCCACGTACCGGCTGCCCAGCAGCACGTACTGCAGCAGCAGCGGGATCGCCAGCACCAGGCCGGCGATGAAGCCGCCGCCGGGCTGGTTGTGCCCGCGCAGGAACAGGTACGCCGACACCGCAAGCGCGAACGGGAACAGCAGGTGGCTGAGGTTGGCCGGCATCGGCAGGCGGTCGGGCTCGCCGGGGATGACTTCGGTGGCGGCGATGCGCGCGCGCCGCAGCAGGGCGTGCACGACCAGCCCGGCAATGCCGAACACGGTGATCTCGCCCAGCGTGTCGAAGCCGCGGAAGTCCACCAGGATCACGTTGACCACGTTGCTGCCGTAGCCCTCCGGCAGCGACCGCGCCAGAAGCTCGCCGGCGACGGTGTCGGCCGGGCGCGTCATCACCGCGTACGCCAGCCCACCGATGCCGGTGCCGGCCACCAGCGCGATGGCGGCATCGCGCCAGCGCCGCGCGCGGGTGTTGGATTTCAACGACTCCTGCGGCAGGTAGTTCAGCGCCAGCAGCATCAGTGCCACGGTGACCATCTCCACCAGCAGCTGCGTCAGCGCCAGGTCCGGCGCCGACAGGAACACGAACACCACGCTGACACCGAGCCCCACCGCACCGACCACGATCAGCGCCACCAGCCGCTGGCGATGCAGCGCGACCGTGGCCGCGGTGGCCGCCAACAGCAGCACGCACAGCGCCCAGCCGATCGGCGGCATCGGCTGGCCCGCACCGGCCTGCACCGATGCCACCAGGCCCGGCACCGCGGGCATCAGCCCGAGCGCGACGACCGCGACCACCACCCACCACAGCGAGCGCTGCAGGCTGCCGTTGGTCACCTTGAAGGTGAAGCGCCGCGCCACGCCCAGCACTGCGCGCGTGTTGATGCGGAACAGGTGGCGGCCGAACGCCCGGCGCGCGATGGCATGGACGTTGAACAGCCGGCGCAGGCCGAAGTACAGGATCACGCCACCGACGATGCCGCCCAGGCTCATCAGCAGCGGCAGGTTGATGCCGTGCCACAGCGCCAGGCTGTACTCGGGCAGGTCCGGCCCCAGCACGCCGCGTGCGGCGGCTTCCAGCGCCGGGGCGATGGTCCATGCCGGTGCGATGCCGACCGCCAGGCACACCACCACCAGGATGCCGACCGGCGCGCGCATGAAGCGCGGCGGCTCGTGGACCTCGCGCTCGACCGCACGCGGGCCTTCGCCGAAGAACGTGTCGTGCACGAACCGCAGGCTGTAGGCCACGCCCAGGATGCCGGCCAGGAACGCCGCCACCGTCACCACGATGCGCATCGCATCGCTGGGCACTTCCAGCGCCTGCGCGAAGAACATCTCCTTGGACAGGAAGCCGTTGAGCAGCGGGATGCCCGCCATCGCCAGCGTGGCGATGATCGCCAGCGCGCTGGTGATCGGCAGCAGCCCGCGCAGGTTGCCGAGCCGGCGCATGTCGCGGGTGCCGGTCTCGTGGTCGATGATGCCCGCGGCCATGAACAGCGAGGCCTTGAACGTGGCGTGGTTGAGGATGTGGAACAGCCCGGCCACCACCGCCAGCGGCGTCGACAACCCGAACAGCAGCGTGATCAGGCCCAGGTGCGAGATCGTCGAATACGCCAGCAGGCCCTTGAGGTCGTGCTGGAAGATCGCGTTCCACGCACCGACCAGCAGCGTCGCCGCGCCCACGCTGCTGACCACGTAGAAGAACATTTCCGTGCCCGCCAGCGCCGGGTGCAGGCGCGCCAGCAGGAACACGCCGGCCTTCACCATCGTCGCCGAGTGCAGGTACGCCGACACCGGCGTGGGCGCGGCCATCGCGTGCGGCAGCCAGAAGTGGAACGGGAACTGCGCGCTCTTGGTGAAGATGCCGGCCAGCACCAGCGCCAGGATCGCCGGGTAGGTGGGCGATGCCTGGATCGCCTCGCGCGCGGCGAACACCGCGTCCAGTTCAAAGCTGCCCACCACCTGGCCGATCAGGATCACGCCGCCCAGCAGCGCCAGGCCGCCCGCGCCAGTGATGGTCAGCGCCATGCGTGCGCCCTCGCGGGCCTCGCGATCGTGCGACCAGTAACCGATCAGCAGGAACGAGCTGATCGAGGTCAGCTCCCAGAACACCGCCAGCAACAGCAGGTTGCCCGCCAGCACCATGCCGAGCATCGCGCCCATGAACAGCAGCAGGTAGGCGAAGAACTTCGGCGCGTCCTCGCGCGCGTCCAGGTAGTAGCGCGCGTACATCACCACCAGTGCGCCGATGGCCAGCACCATCGTGGCGAACATCCATGCCAGGCCGTCCAGCCGCAGCGAGAACGCCAACCCCAGCGGTTCGATCCAGGGATGGCTGACCTGCGGCACGTCGCCGGCCAGCACGGCGGGCGTCAACGCAACGAGGATCGCCAGGCCCGCCAGTGGCGCCGCGCCCGCGAGCCACGCCGTCGTCCGCCGCGAGACGTTGCGTGCGAGCAACACCCAGACGGCCATGAGAAACGGCAGGGCTAGCAGGAGTTCGAGCATCACGCTCCCAAGGCGTTGCGCGGCGCGCGCGCGGGCGGGGACGGGTCGTGCAGGGGGCCTTCGGCGCGCCCGGGCGGGCATTGCACAGGCGCGGAAAGCCCCCGGATTCTACCCGAAGCATTCGTCGCTCCCGTGCCCTGCAGGTGCTTGCGTATGCTTGCTGCACCGACCGATGCGGCCGCACGCCACGCATGACACTTATTAATACGATCAGGGAAACACACCGGCACGGAGACCCGTCCGGCGGTCGCCTATCGGGCGTCGCCCACGCACCGGAACGCGCCCGATGCGCGCGCTGATCTTCGGTGCCAGCGGGCAGATCGGCGTGCCGCTGGTGGCGCGCCTGCGCAGCGCCGGCTGGACGGTGGACGCCGTGTCGCGCGCGGCGCGCGATTCATCGCAGGGCATCACCTGGCACCGCGGTTCGCTCGGCGCCATGGCGGCGCTGCCGCGCGCGTTCGATGCCATCTTCAGTTGCGGCCCGCTGGACGGGTTCGCGCGCTGGTATCGCGATGCGTCGGTCGAGTGCGCGCGCGTGGTGGCGTTCGGCTCGACCAGCGCGGCGGTCAAGCACGACTCGCCCGACGCGGCCGAGCGCGACGTGGCCGCACGCCTGGCATGGGCCGAGGCGACGCTGTTCGAGACGGCAGCGTCGCAGGGTGCCGCCGCCACTGTGCTGCGCCCGACCCTGGTCTACGGCGCGGGCCGCGACGCGACACTTACGCGCATCGCGACGCTGGCGCGGCGGCGCCGCGTGTTCCCGCTGCCGCGCGGCGCGACCGGCCTGCGCCAGCCGGTGCATGTCGACGATCTGGCCGACGCGGCGTTCGCGTGCATCGACAACGCCGCCGTGGCGGGCCGCAGCTACGACGTGCCGGGTGGCGAGACGCTGGCATACCGGGAAATGGTCGCGCGAGTGCTGGCCTGCCTGCAGCCGCCGGCGCGGCTGGTGGAGCTGCCGCGTGCGATGTTCTCACTGGCGCTACGCGGTGCCGCGCTGATGGGCATCGGCGCGGGGCTGGGTGATGCGGCGGTGGCGCGGATGCGCGAGGACCTGGTGTTCGACGCCGGCCCGGCGGCGCGCGACCTGGGCTACGCGCCGCGAGCGTTCCGGCCGCAGCCGGGGATGTTCGAGCCGCCGCGCTGACCCGTCGCTGTTATCCCCCTTCCGGACACGCAGGGGTGGGCGCTACAGCACCTCTTTCGGCGGCAGTTCGCGCGACTTCGTGATCGCGCGCAGCGCGATCATCAGCACGCCGCCCAGCACCATCGCGCCGCCGACCCACATCGCCGGGCCGGGGCGGTCCCCCCACACCACGATGCCCAGCACCACCGCCAGCACCGGCGTGAGCAGCAGCCACGGCATCAGTTGCGATACAGGGTGGCGCTGCACCAGCACGTAGTAGAGGCCGTGCCCCAGCAGCGAGGAAATGAACGCCGCGTACGCCACGCCCAGCCAGCCGACCCAGCTCACCTCGCCCAGCCGCGCCACGCTGCCGGGCTCCATCCACAGGCTCAGGCCCAGCAGCGGCAGCACGCTGATCAGCGCGGTCCAGCCCTGCTGGCTGAAGACGTCCAGCCCGCGAAGGCGCTTCATCAGCACCGTGCCCAGCGCCAGCGCCGCGGCCGACACCAGCATCAGCGCCAATGCATCGGGGCGGCGGAATACCAGCGGGTCCAGCCCCAGCACCAGCACGCCAGCGAAGCTCACGCCGATGGCGAACCCGGTGCGCCAGCCGAAGCGATCGTCCAGCAGCCACCACGCCAGCAGCGCGGTCATCGGCACGTAGCTCTGCATGACGATGGCGGGCGAGGTCAGGTTGCCGGCCAGTTTCAGCGCCAGGAAGCTCAGCCCGAAATGCGCCACGCCCACGCACAGGCACACCGCAACCAGCCGCGGCCATTGCCCGGATGCGGGCCGTTTGAGCACGAACACCAGCGGCAGCGCCAGCAGCGCGAAGCGCAGCGCGGTGAACAGGAACGGCGGGATCTCGCGCAGCGCCAGCGCGGAGGTCAGGAAGTTGAACGCCCACGCCACGCAGATCAGCAGGACCAGGGCGATATCGCGTGGCGGCATGGGGCGGCATCCAGCGGGAGCGGGAACGCCGGACCTTACACGGCCGCGGGCGGGCGCGCGTTGCCGCGCATGCCGGTTTTGCGCGTCGAGCGCGACGTTGCCGTCAGTAGGTCCAGCCCAGCCGGCGGTAGAGCTTGACCAGCACCCATGCCGGCCCGATCAGCAGGTACGTCAGGTCGGTGAGGAAGCTGGGCTTGCGGCCCTCGATCTTGTGGCCGATGAACTGCCCGATCCACGCCACGACGAACACGACGATCGCCAGCGTCAGCAATGGCATCCGGCCCAGCGTGGCGAACAGTACGTTGGTCACCAGCCCCAGCACCGCGAACATCGCCGCCATGCCCAGCCCCAGCCGGCGCGAGGCGCGGTAGTAGAAGAGGAACGCTCCGAACATCGCCAGCCCGGCCCAGAAGCCGTCGCGGAACAGCGTGCCCGGCGAGGGGATGCACCACAGCAGCGCGATCACGCTCCACAGGATCGCCGGCACCGCGACCACGTGGATGGCCTGGTTGGTGGGGTCGCGATGGTCGCCGGAGTAACTGGCGAACCAGCGGTCGATGGGGCGGGTGGCGACGTCCATGGCGGTCTCCGGCGGGCGGTGGCCGGAGTATGGCAAGGGGCGGGCGCTGGTGCATGGGCGGCACGGGACCGCCACTACGCAATCGTTGTAGGAGCGACGTGATTCGCGACCGGGATCCGGCAGCGACGCAAGGTCCGGTTGACGCGGTCGCGACTCACGTCGCTCCTACCAAACGCGACCCAAGGCATCGCGGCTGAAGCCGCTCCTACAGCGGCGAGCGCGTGACGTCAGCGACCTTCCTGTAGGAGCGCCTTCAGGCGCGATCCCCAATCGGTTCGCCCGCGAAGGTTGATGTGGGCGAGCGCCCCCGCCTCAATCGATCCGGATGTCCGCCAGCCGCTCCAGCGCCTCGGCGTACTTGGCGCGGGTGCGTTCGATGACCTCGGGTGGCAGGCGCGGGCCGGGCGCGGTCTTGTCCCAGTCCAGCGTCTCCAGGTAGTCGCGTACGAACTGCTTGTCGAAGCTGGGCGGGCTGGTACCGACCTCGTACTCGTCCGCCGGCCAGTAACGCGACGAGTCCGGGGTGAGCATCTCGTCCATCACGTACAGGCGGCCGTCGGCGTCGGTGCCGAACTCGAACTTGGTGTCGGCCAGCAGGATCCCGCGTTCGGCGGCGAAATCGGCGGCATACCGGTACAGGCGCAGCGTCGCATCGCGCACCGCCTCGGCCAGCTCGGCGCCGCACAGACGCACCGCCGTGTCGAAGTCGATGTTCTCGTCGTGGTCGCCGACGGCGGCCTTGGTTGACGGGGTGAAGATCGGCTCGTCCAGCTTCTGCGCCTGGCGCAGGCCGTCGGGCAGGGCGATGCCGCTGATGCGCCCGGTGCGCTGGTAGTCCTTCCAGCCGCTGCCGATCACGTAGCCGCGGGCGATGCACTCGATCGGCACCGGCTTGAGGCGGCGCGTCACCACCGCGCGCTTTTCGTACAGCGACGCGTCCACGCCGGCCGGCAGCACCGAGGCGACATCGATGCCCGTCAGGTGGTTGGGGACGATGTGGCCGGTCTTGTCGAACCAGAAATTGCTGATCTGGCAGAGCATCTCGCCCTTGCCGGGGATCGGGTCGGGCAGCACCACGTCGAAGGCGCTCAGGCGGTCGGTGGCGACCATCAGCAGGCAGTCGCCGAAACCGGCGTCGGCCGGCAGCGCGCTGGCCGGCAGGTCGAACACATCGCGCACCTTGCCGCGGTGGCGCAGGTGCAGGCCGGGTAGATCGGATTCCAGCAGGTACGGTCGGTGCAAGGTCGTGGACAACGTGAGGCCCCCAGGTGGCGCAGGCCCCGCCGGTACTGGCGCATCGCGCGCCCGCGCGACGGGGCCGGGCAGTGTACGCCGGTCGGCGGCCGGGTGCAGGTACACTCGCCGCCGGTCGCGCGGGGCCTTCCGCCGCGGCCTGGATTGCCTTCCGGGGAGCCTGATCGCGGCATGAAACGCTGGTACGGAAAACTGCTGGGCGCATTGGCCGGCGCGGCGCTGTTCCGGGTCAATCCGTTGCTGGGCGCGCTGATCGGCCTGCTGATCGGCCACGCCTTCGACACCGACTGGTTCAGGCTGCGCCGCGACAACCCGTACGCGCAGCTGGGCCTGACCTCCGACGCCAGCGACGCCGAGGTCGACCAGGCCTACCGCCGCCTGATCGCCCAGTACCACCCCGACCGCGTCGCCGGTGCCGCGCCCGAGCTGCGCAGGCAGGCCGAGACCAAGGCGCGCGAGATCAACGGCGCCTACGACCGCATCAAGGCCCTGCGCAAGCGCTGAGCCGCGCGCGGGTTCCGCCGGGCGCCCGTGCCGGCGACAATGCGCGCCTGCCTCCAGCGAGCGCCGCCATGCAACCGACCGTCATCGCACCGTCCATCCTCTCGGCCAACTTCGCCCGGCTGGGCGAGGAAGTGGACGCCGTCCTGGCCGCCGGTGCCGACTGGGTGCACTTCGACGTGATGGACAACCACTACGTGCCCAACCTCACCATCGGCCCGATGGTGTGCGAGGCGCTGCGCAAGCACGGCGTCACCGCCCCGATCGACGTGCACCTGATGGTCGAGCCGGTGGACCGCATCGTCCCGGACTTCGCCAAGGCCGGCGCGACGGTGATCAGCTTCCACCCCGAGGCCAGCGCGCACGTGCACCGCACCGTGCAGCTCATCAGGTCGCACGGTTGCCAGGCCGGGCTGGTGCTCAACCCGGCCACGCCCGTCGAGGTGCTGGAATGGGTGCTGGACGAGCTCGACCTGGTGCTGCTGATGTCGGTCAACCCGGGCTTCGGCGGGCAGTCGTTCATCCCGTCGGCGCTGGACAAGCTGCGCCGCGTGCGCGAGATGATCGACCGTAGCGGCAAGTCGATCCGGCTGGAGATCGATGGCGGGGTCAAGGTCGACAACATCGCCGAGATCGCCGCGGCCGGCGCCGACACCTTCGTCGCCGGCTCGGCGATCTTCAACGCCGACGACTACGCGGACGTGATCGGGCGCATGAAGTCGGCCGTGGCCGGCGCGCGCTGACGCGCTGGCGAGATCGATGTGGCGAGTGGGGCAACGGTGCCTCCCGCCGCTTTCAGGACCGCGTACCGTTTTGACTCCTCCCCCCTGCAAGCAGCGGGAGGTTGGGGAGGGGTGCCATTGCTAGATGTGTGATTCGCCGGATTCGTGATCCCGAACCCAAGTTAGGATCTGCTTCTTGGCTCGACTCCAGCGCTTCGCGTTACCCGCAGCTGCACTCCGCAACGGAAAAGGCCGATGCCGTCGCCGGCACCGGCCTGGAAGATTGGAGGCGATCCTGCCTCCGCCCGTCGTCCTTGGGAATGGACTCCAATACTCCGCGTATCCGATGACCGGGTGATGACACCGGCGTGTCGCAATCATGTCGCCGCCGGGCCGGCATGGCGTGGACTTCACGGCCGCTTGGCGGCGCGTTGCTAGCCTGCCGCACCGCCCCCGCAAGCGCCCGTCCGATGTCCAGCCACTGGTGCCTGATCCTCAACGGCAAATCCGCCGGCGATGAACCGCTGCGCGAGGCCGTGCTCGACCTGCGCCGCAGCGGCATCCGCATCGACGTACGGGTGACGTGGGAAGGCGGCGATGCCGCGCGCCATGTCGAAGAAGCCCTCGCCAACGGGGTGGACACGGTGGTGGCGGCGGGCGGCGACGGCACGCTGAGCGAGGTCGCCACCGCACTGGCGGGGCAGGACGCCGATGCCAGCGGGTTGCCCGCGCTGGCGCTGGTGCCGATGGGCACCGCCAATGATTTCGCCACCTCGGCCGAACTGCCGCTGGAGCCGGCCGAAGCGCTCGACCTCGTCCGCCGCACCGCGGCGCAGCCGATCGACCTGCTGTGCATCGACAGCGACGGTGCCCGCCACTGGTGCGCCAACCTCGCCAGCGGCGGTTTCGGCACGCAGGTGACGGTGGAAACCGACGAAGGCCTGAAGAAGATGCTCGGCGGGCTGGCCTACCTCATCACCGGCATCGCC
>MIDV01000086.1:27202-29924 GCA_001830245.1 Lysobacterales bacterium RIFOXYA1_FULL_69_10
ATCGCCGCGCGCGTGTCGGGCCCGGAATTCGCCTGGGAGGGCGGCTTCATCGCGTTGGGCGCCGGCAACGGCCGCCAGGCCGGTGGCGGGCAGGTGCTGTGTCCGGACGCCGTTATCGACGACGACCTGCTGGACCTCACCATCGTCCCCGAACTGGAAGGCGAAGTCGGGGCCACCGTCGGTGCGTTGCTGACCGAGGGCAAGCAGGGCGCGCTCGACCGCGTCGCCGTGCGCCGGCAGTTGCCTTGGGTGGAGATCGAGGGCGCCGAGCCGTTCGTGCTCAACCTGGACGGCGAGCCGGTGGAGGCGCGGCGCTTCCGCATCGACTGCGTCGCCTCGCGCCTGCGCATGCACCTGCCGCCGGGCTGCCCGTTGTTGCGCGTGCCGGGCAATCCGCTGCCGCTGGGGGCGGGCGCCGCGCCCGGGCCCGAGCCAGGCGACGAGCCCGCGCCCGCGCCCGGCATGCTTCCGGCGTAGGCCTGCATCCGCGCGGCGAAGCGGCTAAAGTAGCGCCCCATGAACCTCCGGGCGACCCTTCATTCCTGCGGTGCCGACACGGGTTGGCGATGGTGGCCGATGCCCGCCGCCGTCCACGCCCCGTCGCATTCCCAGGAAGTGCCGCATGCCGTCGCCCCACACGCTCACCGCCGAGCAGTTCCAGCAGCAGGCCGCTGAAGGCCACACCCGCATCCCGGTCGTCCGCGAGGTCTTTTCCGACCTCGACACCCCGCTCTCGGTCTACCTGAAGCTGGCCGACGGCCCGCACACCTACCTGTTCGAATCCGTCGAAGGCGGCGAGCGCTTCGGCCGCTACTCGATCATCGGCCTGCCGGCGCGTCGCGTGTACGCCTTCGCCGGCCACACGCTGGTGGTCACCGAGCACGGCGAGCTGGTGGAGGCGCGCGAGGTCGCCGACCCGTTCGCCGAAGTCGAGCGCCTGCGCGCGGCGCACAGCGTGCCGAAGATCGACGGCCTGCCCGGTTTCACCGGCGGGCTGGTGGGCTGGTTCGGTTTCGAGTGCATCGGTTACATCGAACCGCGCCTGGCCGGCCCGGGTCCCGATGGCGAAACCAAACCCGACGAGCTGGGCACGCCCGAGATCCTGCTGATGCTCAGCGAGGAAGTCGCGGTGTTCGACAACCTCAAGGGCCGGCTGTACTTGATCGTGCACGCCGACCCGTCCGAGCCGCAGGCGTTCGCGCGCGCCAACCGCCGGCTCGACCAGCTGGTGCACCGGCTGCGGACCAGCGGCGCGACGTACCCGGACACGCTCGACGGCGCGGCGCTGGACGAGTCGCACTTCGTCTCCGGCTTCACCCGCGAGGGCTTCATCGACGCGGTGGAGAAGTCCAAGGACTACATCCGCGCCGGCGACGTGTTCCAGGTGGTGCTCAGCCAGCGCCTGAGCGTGCCGTTCAAGGCGCGCCCGGTCGACGTCTACCGCGCCCTGCGCGCGCTCAACCCGTCGCCGTACATGTACTTCCTGGACGTCGGCGAGATGCAGGTGGTGGGCTCCTCGCCGGAGATCCTGGTGCGGCTGGAAGGCATGGGCACCGATGCCCCGACCGTCACCGTCAGGCCCATCGCCGGCACGCGGCCGCGCGGCGAGACGCCGGAATCCGATGCCGCACTGGAGGCCGAACTGCTGGCCGACCCCAAGGAACGCGCCGAACACCTGATGCTGATCGACCTCGGCCGAAACGATGTCGGCCGCGTCAGCGAACCGGGCACGGTGCAGGTCGGCGAGCAGTTCGTGATCGAGCGCTACAGCCACGTCATGCACATCGTCAGCGAGGTGACCGGCACCCTGAAGGCCGGGATGAGCTACAGCGATGTGCTGCGCGCCACGTTCCCCGCCGGTACCGTCAGCGGCGCACCCAAGATCCGCGCGCTGGAGGTCATCCGCGAACTCGAACCGATCAAGCGGAATGTCTATGCCGGCAGCATCGGTTACATCGGCTGGCACGGCGACGCCGACACCGCCATCGCCATCCGCACCGCCGTCATCCAGGACGGCCGCCTGCACGTGCAGGCCGGCGCCGGCATCGTCTACGACTCCGATCCAGAAAGGGAGTGGGACGAAACGATGAACAAGGGGCGCGCGCTGTTCCGCGCGGTGGCCGAAGCGGCGAGGGGACTGTGACGTGCTGTTGATGATCGACAACTACGACAGCTTCACCTTCAACCTCGTGCAGTACCTGCAGGTGCTGGGAGCCGAGGTCGAAGTCGTGCGCAACGACGCGCTGACGGTGGCGCAGATCCAGGCGCTGGCGCCCGAGCGCATCGTGATCTCGCCGGGGCCGTGCACGCCGAACGAAGCGGGCGTGTCGGTGGACGTGATCCGCGAACTGGGCGCCACCACGCCGATCCTCGGCGTGTGCCTAGGCCACCAGAGCCTGGGGCAGGCGTTCGGCGGCGACGTGGTGCGCGCCAAGTCGATCATGCACGGCAAGACCTCCCGCATCCGCCACGAGGGACGCGGCGTGTTCGCCGGGCTGCCCGACCGCTACGAGGCGACGCGCTACCACTCGCTGGTGGTGGCGCGCGATACGTTGCCCGGGTGCCTTGAGATCACCGCCTGGACCGAGGACACGGACGGCGGCTTCGATGAAATCATGGGCCTGCGCCACCGCGAGTTCCCGCTGGAAGGCGTGCAGTTCCACCCCGAATCCATCCTCACCGAACACGGCCACGCGCTGCTGAAGAACTTCCTTGAGCGCTG
>MIDV01000086.1:29939-32899 GCA_001830245.1 Lysobacterales bacterium RIFOXYA1_FULL_69_10
CGCATGGTGGCGCGGTCACCCGATTTCCGGTCGCGACTTACGTCTCTCCTACAAAGTCGAGAAATGGATCGCGGCTGAAGCCGCTCCCGCAGGCACCGGACGCCTCGACCCCGCAGCACGCCTTTGCCATCCGCATACCGGAACACGCCATGCCCTTCACCCCGCAAGAAGCCCTGCAGCGCCTGATCGAGCACCGCGAGATCTTCCACGACGAGATGATGGACCTGATGCGGATGATCATCCGCGGCCAGATCTCGCCGCCGCTGACCGCCGCGATCCTCACCGGCCTGCGGGTCAAGAAGGAAACCATCGGCGAGATCGCCGGCGCGGCCACGGTGCTGCGCGAGTTCTCGCGCCCGGTCGAGGTTGCCGACCGCCGCCACCTGGTCGACATCGTCGGCACCGGCGGCGACGGCGCGCACACGTTCAACATCTCCACCGCCAGCATGTTCGTGATCGCCGCGGCCGGCGCCAAGGTCGCCAAGCACGGCAACCGCAGCGTGTCGTCCAAGTCCGGCAGCGCCGATGTACTGGAGGTGCTGGGCGCGGCCATCGACCTGCAGCCCGAGCAGGTGTCGCAGTGCATCGCGCGCACCGGCATCGGCTTCATGTTCGCGCCCGTGCACCACCCGGCGATGAAGGCGGTGGCGCCGATCCGCGGCGAGATGGGCGTGCGCACGATCTTCAACATCCTCGGGCCGCTGACCAACCCTGCCGACGCCCCCGCGATCCTGATGGGCGTGTTCCACCCCGACCTGGTCGGCATCCAGGTGCGTGTGCTGCAGGAGCTCGGCGCGCAGCGCGCGCTGGTGGTGTGGGGCCGCGACGGCATGGACGAGCTGTCGCTGGGCGCCGGCTCCCTGGTGGGCGAGTTGCGCAACGGCGTGGTGCGCGAGTACGAGGTGCATCCCGAGGACTTCGGCATCGCCATGGCCGCCAGCCGCAACCTGCGCGTGGCCGATGCCATGGAGTCGCGCACCATGGTGTTGCAGGCACTGGACAACCAGCGCGGGCTGCCGCGCGAGATCGTCGCCTTCAACGCCGGCGCGGCGCTGTACGTGGCCGGCGTCGCCGACAGCATCAGCGACGGCATCGAGCGCGCGCGCGCGGCGATCGCCTCGGGCCAGGCACGCGAGAAGCTCGACCAGTTCGTCGCGGTGACCAAGGAGCTGGCGGCGGCATGAGCGGGCCGTTCGCCACGCTGCCGCAGCCGCCGTACTACGCGGTGGTGTTCAGCTCGCAGCGCAACGCGCACGACGAAGCCCGCTACGCGGAAGCCGCGACGCGCATGGTTGAGCTGGCCGCCCACCAGCCCGGGTTTCTCGGGGTGGAGTCCAGCCGCGACGCGGACGGCTTCGGCATTACCGTGAGTTACTGGACCGACGAGGCCGCCATCCAGGCATGGAAGCGCCAGGCCGACCACGCGATGACGCGCGCATACGGCCGCACCCACTGGTACGAGCATTTCGAGCTGCGCGTGGCGCGGGTCGAACGTGCGTACGGGAAGGCGGCCCCATCGAAACCATCCCCGCAATGACCTTCGTCGCGACGGTGCACCTCGCCGGCTCCGACCCCGCACCTCGGGTTGCATGCCGCCACCCGCGCATCCCGACGCAACCCCTTTCCCCGACCGGTACCGCATGAGCGACATCCTCACCACCATCCTGTCCCGCAAGCGCGAAGAGATCGACCAGCGCAGCCGCGTGCGCTCGCTGGACGACCTGCGTGCCCGCGTGGCCTCGCAGCCGCCCACGCGCGGGTTCGCCGCGGCCATCGACCGCAAGCTGGCCGCGGGCGATGCCGCCGTCATCGCCGAGGTCAAGAAGGCCAGCCCCTCCAAGGGCGTCATCCGGCCCGACTTCCACCCTGCCGAGATCGCGCGCAGCTACGAGGCAGGCGGCGCGGCCTGCCTGTCGGTGCTGACGGACGTGGACTTCTTCCAGGGCAGCAACCTGTACCTGGCCGCGGCGCGCAACGCCTGCGCGTTGCCTGTGATCCGCAAGGATTTCGTGATCGACCCCTACCAGGTGTACGAGGCGCGGATGATCGGCGCCGACGCGATCCTGCTGATCGTCGCGGCGCTGGAGGACGGCCCGATGATCGAGATGGCCAACCTGGCGAACGAGCTGGGCATGGACGTGCTGGTGGAAGTGCACGACATCGACGAGCTGGAACGCGCGCTGCAGACCGACTGCCAGCTGATCGGCGTCAACAACCGCAACCTGCGCACGTTCGAGGTGTCGCTGGAGACCACGCTTGAGCTCAAGGGCGCGGTGCCGCCGGACCGCACGCTGGTCACCGAAAGCGGCATCGCCACGGCCGCCGATGTCGCGCGGATGCGCGAAGCCGGGGTACACACGTTCCTGGTCGGCGAGTCGTTCATGCGCGAACGCGACCCGGGCGCGGCGCTGGCGCGGATGTTCGGCGCGTAGGGCATTGCGCCCATCCGCGCTCGTTTCCACCGCCGCACTGTTTCGTCACAATCGCCCTAACGCATCGAACCGAATCCCGCATGAGTGAAGCCGGCCCCCGTTACCCCGCCGCCCGCGCCGGCGCGCCGCTGGTGGTGTTCGATTTCGACCACACACTGTACGACGGCGATTCCGGCGGCCACCTGTTCAAGTGGCTGATCCTGCGGGCGTGGTGGCGCCGGTTGCTGGCGTTGCTGGTGGCGCCGGTCGCGGGGCCGATGGTCGCGTTCCTGCCGACGCGGCGTCGCGGGATATCGGCCTTCGTGTGGGTCGGGACGATCGGTTTCCACCGTCGGCGCGATCTCGACGCGTTGATTGATCGCTACGTCGAAACCCACACCGCGCAGATCCGCGAGCGGCTGCTGCCCACCGCGCTGGACGTGCTGCACCGCCACCGCGAGTCCGGCGACCGCGTGGTGATCGCCACCGGCGCGCCGCCGGAGCTGGCGCGCGCGATCCTGGCGTTCGTCGCGCACGAGGACGTGCCGG
>MIDV01000086.1:32929-37382 GCA_001830245.1 Lysobacterales bacterium RIFOXYA1_FULL_69_10
GCGCAGTGATCGCCACCCGGCATTGCCACCACGAAATGAAGATGACGATGCTGCGCGAGGCCGGCTACACCGGCCCCATCGCCGCCGCCTACACCGACAGCAGCGCCGACCTGCCGCTGTTGAAGGCCGCGCAACGGCCCGTCGTCGTCAATCCGAAGGAAGGCAGCGTGGCGATGTTCCAGCGCGCGCTGCCTGCGGGCACGCCGATCCTCAACTGGGGATGCCCGGGACGTGCGGGCGAGCCGGTCGCGATGCCGGCCGCTGCGTCGAAGCCGTAGTCCGCACCTGTAGGAGCGGCTTCAGCCGCGATGCTTCTTCGCCTTATGTAGGAGCGACGTGAGTCGCGACCCTGAACTCGGATGCTGCGCGTGGCCGTCCAGCGGCCGCGGTCGCGACTTACGTCGCTCCTACAGCGGCTCCCATTCTGATGGGGCCGCGGCTGGAGCCGCTCCTACAAGAGGAGGGCCGTCTTTCAGTCGCCCAGCAGCTTCACGAACCGCTGCGAGTCGTCGCTGTAACCGCAGCCGCAGTAGAACGCGCGCGCTTCGGTGCGTTGCGCACCGCTGGTGACTTCGATGCGCGCCGCGCCGGTGCGCCGGGCGACGGCCTCGGCTTCGCGCAGCAGGCGGCGCCCGACGCCCTGGCGGTGGCACGTGGGGTCGACCACCAGCGCGGTGATGCGCGCCAGGTCCGCGCCGTTGGCGATCATGTAGAGCGTATGCAGGGCGACCAGGCCGCAGACATGGCCATCGCGCTCGGCCAGCAGCAACTGCTGGCGGGGGTCGGAGAGGGCGACGAGGATGCGTTCGGCGGCCTCGTCACGCGTACACGGATACCCCAGTGCCTCCAGCAGCGGCGCCACGTCGGCGGCATCGCCCACGGCGGCCGTGCGGACGGTGGTCTGGGGCTGGCCATCGTCGAGGGTGGCCAGCCGCCCCATGTCAGCGGGTCCCGTACAGGACGACAGTCTTGCCGCGGGCGTGCAGCTTGCCGTCGGCTTCCAGCTTCTTGAGCACGCGACCGGCCATCTCGCGCGAGCAGCCCACCAGGCGCGACAGCTCCTGGCGCGAGACCCGCAACTGGGTGCCGTCGGGGTGGCTCATGGCCTCCGGCTCCTTTGCCAGGTCGTGCAGGGCGCGGACGATGCGGTCGGTGACGTCCAGGAACGCCAGCCGTCCGGCCTTGCGGCTGGTGTCGAGCAGGCGCCGGGAGATCTGCGCGCCGATCGCGTACAGCAGCTTGGGCGCGTCCATCGACAGCCGGCCCAGCAGCAGGTCGTAGAAGCGCTCGTGGCCGATCTCGGCCAGTTCGCAGGCGACGCGGGTGCGCAGGATGACCTCGCGCCGGTCGTTCTCGATGAACAGCCCCAGCTCGCCGACGAACTCGCCCGGGCCGAAGTAGCCCAGCACCAGTTCGCGGCCGTCGTCCTCCTCGGCAATGATGCTGACCGAGCCGGACACCACGTAGTACAGGGTGCTGGCCGGGTCGCCCGGGCGGAACACGTCGGTGCGCGACGGGTAGCGGCGGCGGTGGCTGTGCGCGAGGAAGCGCTCGATGACCGAGGCATCCGGCATCAACGGGCTGTGGGTGCGGCGCAGGGCAGTCAAATGGGCAACCGAGGTGGCGGACATGGGCGATGGGCTGGTGTGATCGGCCGAGCTTAGGCCCAAGCGACGTGCCGGGGCAAATGCTGACGCAAACCGCCACGGCGAAGATCGGCCGGCGTTTCACCCGGTGGGCCTAATGCCCCATAATTGCCGATTCCACTGCCAGATCCGGGATCCCCCACCGTGGTCAAACCGCTGCCGCGCCTGAGGTTGCAAGGCTTCAACAACCTCACCAAGGCCCTCTCGTTCAATATCTACGATGTCAGCTTCGCCGCCTCCGAAGAGGAGCGGCAGCGCTACATCGAGTACATCGACGAGGAATACAACGCCGACCGGTTGACCCAGATCCTTACGGATGTGGCCGACATCATCGGTGCCAACATCCTCAACATCGCGCGCCAGGACTACGATCCGCAGGGCGCGTCGGTGACGATCCTCATTTCCGAGGAGCCGGTGGTCGACAAGCGCGATGCCAAGGGCGTGATCTCCGACGCCGTCGTCGCGCACATGGACAAGTCGCACATCACGGTGCACACGTACCCGGAGACGCATCCGGACAACGGCATCGCGACGTTCCGCGCCGACATCGATGTGGCCACCTGCGGCGTGATCTCGCCGCTGAAGGCGCTCAACTACCTGATCGAGAGCCTGGAGTCCGACATCGTGGTGATGGACTACCGCGTGCGCGGCTTCACCCGCGACGTGAAGGGCAAGAAGCACTACATCGACCACAAGATCAACTCGATCCAGGACTACCTGGCCAAGAACATCAAGTCGCGCTACGAGATGCTCGACGTCAACGTCTACCAGGAAAACATCTACCACACGAAGATGCACCTGAAGGACTTCGACCTGGACCGCTACCTGTTCGAGGAAAAGGCGCGCAACCTGTCGTTCAAGGAGCGCATGAAGATCGAGGCGCGGCTCAAGCGCGAGATCGAAGAGCTGTACCACGGGCGCAACCTGGCGGATTGATCACCGCGTCGGGATCGCGTTTCGGAAAAGGCCGGCATTGCTGGCCTTTTTTACGCGGTGGGTTCCAGCCCGTGGGCTGACGCATAAGCATTTGTAGGAGCGGCTTCAGCCGCGATTCCCCAACTGTAGGAGCGACGTAAGTCGCGATCCGCAGCCGCGGGAGTTTTCGCGGTGGCGACTTACGTCGCTCCTACAAAGGATGTGGATTGGCGCGGAAGGGCATCGCGGCTGAAGCCGCTCCTACAGATGCCCGAGGTGCCGCCTCAGATCCGGTACGCCACCGACTTCATCAGCTTCGACGCCGCGGCCATCAACGTCGGCACCGGCATCGGCAGGATGCGCGCGCCGGCCTGTTCGGCGGCATCGGCGTGGCGGGCCTCGTCGGCTTTCATCACCTGCAGGATGGCGCGGCTGCGCGCATCGGCTTCCGGCAGGGACTGCAGGTGCTCGTCGATATGGGCTTCGACCTGGCGCTCGGTTTCGACCACGAAGCCGAGGTTCCAGCCGTCGCCTCGCAAACCCGCGAGCGCGCCGATCGCATAACTGCCGGCGTACCACAGCGGGTTGAGGAGGCTGGGGCGGCTGTCGAGTTCGCGCAGGCGGTCCGCGCACCAGGCCAGGTGGTCGGTTTCTTCCTGCGCGGCGGCCAGCAGGTGCTCGCGCGTGGCGCCATCGCGGGCGACCGCGGCCTGCCCGCAATACAGCGCCTGCGCGCAGACCTCGCCGACGTGGTTGATGCGCATGAGCCCTGCCGCGTGCCGACGTTCGTTGTCGTCCAGCACGATGTCGGCCTGCTCCTGCGCCGGGTTGGGGCGTTCCGCGGCGGGTGCGCCGGCCACGGTGTCCATCGCGCGCTGCAGGTCGGACAGCAGGCGGTCGAGCGGAGAAAGTGAGCGTGCGTTCATGGCGTGCAAGTGTAGGCGGGCGACCTTACGCCGGCGTGGAGGCGGCCAGGCGCGAGGCGAGGAACTCCAGGGGATGCTGCACGGGCGCGTCGGTGGCGCCCGCCAGGTGCAGCCGGCAACCGATGTTGGCGCTAAGCAGCAGCGTCGCGCCGCTGTCCTCGAACTGCCGTACCAGCGGGGCGCGGTGTTCGGCGGCGCGGTCGCGGTCCAGCAGCATGTTCAGCCCGGCTGCGCCGCAACAGCCGGTGCCGGCGTCGAGCTCGATCACCTCCAGCCCCGGCACGCGGGCCAGAAGGATGCGCAGTGCCGCCACCGAGCGGACCACGTTGCGCTGAGTGCAGGGCAGGTGCAGCGCCACCTTCATCCGGGTGGGATGGAACGTGAGCGCGGACGCGCGGCTGGCCAGCCACGTGATCGCATCGGTCGTCTCGGCTTCGCCCGCCAGTGCATGCGCGACGGACTCATGGCAACCACTGGCCAGGGTCAGCACGGTGCCCTGGCCCGCGAATGCCTGACGGTTGAGGGCCGCCAGGGCGTCGGCCTGGGAGCGGTTGCCGCCATGCGCATGCAGCGCGCCGCAGCAGGTCTGGCCAGCCGGTTCGTACACGGCGCTGCCGGTCGCGGCGCACAGGGCGGCGACGGCGTTGCGGAGTCCGCGTTCGTAAGGACGCGCCGCGCAGCCGCTGAAGATCGCAATCGAGGGTTTCGAACCGGAGAGCGTCGGCGTCGCGGCCGGCGCCGGGGTCGGCTGGCCACTTCCGGAGGAGGGAGGCGGGGGCAAGCCGCGTCGCAATACCCGCGGCACCCACCGGTACATCGACAGCAGCGCTGCGAGCAGCCGGGGCCGTGCGGCCAGGCCTTCGATCAGGCGTTGCAGCCACCCGGGCGCACGCCGTTCGCGCTGGCGGCTGCGGGCTTCCACCAGCAATGCCCCGTACTCCACGCCCGCCGGGCATACCGATTCGC
>MIDV01000087.1 GCA_001830245.1 Lysobacterales bacterium RIFOXYA1_FULL_69_10
ACTCGTCCCAGCCCTGCGCGTCCAGCGGGGCGTACTCGGTCTGCTTGCCGCGGTACTGGTAGCCGATGCACATCTTCAGCGTCGGCATGCCGTCGAGGATGTCCAGCTTGGTGATGCACAGGCCGGTGATGCCGTTGATGGCCACGGCGCGCTTGAGCGCGACGATGTCGATCCAGCCGCAACGGCGCGGGCGGCCGGTGGTGGCGCCGAACTCCTGGCCGCGGGCGCGGATGCCCTCGCCCACCTCGTCGTGCAGCTCGGTCGGGAACGGGCCGCCGCCGACGCGGGTGGCGTAGGCCTTGGCGATGCCCAGCACGTAGTCGATCGAGTCCGCGCCCACGCCGGTACCAGCGAGCGCGCCACCGACGGTGGTGTTGGAGCTGGTCACGTACGGGTAGGTGCCGTGGTCGATGTCCAGCAGCGAGCCCTGCGCGCCCTCGTACAGCACGCGCTTACCCTGCTTGCGCAGGTCGTGCAGGATGCCGGCGACGTCGGACTTCATCGGCTCGACGTAGTCGCCGAAGGCCAGCGCCTCGTCCAGCGTCTGCTGGAAGTCGACCGCATCGACCTTCAGGTACTGGGTCAGCACGAAGTTGTGGTAGTCCAGCGCGGCGCGCAGCTTCTCGGCCAGCTGCTCGGGGTAGTGCAGGTCGGCCACGCGGATGCCGCGGCGGGCGACCTTGTCCTCGTACGCCGGGCCGATGCCGCGACCGGTGGTGCCGATCGCCTTGCCGCCGGCGGCCTTCTCGCGGGCCTGATCGAGGGCGATGTGGTACGGCATGATCAGCGGCGTGGCCGGGCTGATCTTCAGGCGCGAGCGCACTTCCACGCCGTTACCTTCCAGCTCGGCGATCTCCTTCTGCAGCGCGCCGGGGTGCAGCACCACGCCATTGCCGATCAGGCACAGCGCGCCTTCGCGCAGGATGCCCGACGGAATCAGGTGCAGGACGGTCTTCTTGCCGCCGATCACCAGCGTGTGGCCGGCGTTGTGGCCGCCCTGGAAGCGCACGACCGCGCCGATTTCCTCGGTCAGCAGGTCGACGATCTTGCCCTTGCCTTCATCGCCCCACTGGGCACCGAGAACGACGACTGACTGACCCATTACCTGCACTCCTGAATGGCCCGCGCGGTGCGGGCATCGGCGGCGCACCGCCGCGTGGACACGGAAAAAGCCGGTGGGGCGATTCGCAATGAACGGCCCCATCCGGCTTTTGCGCATTATCCGGGTTTCGGGGCGCCGGGGCCAGCCTCCGGGCGTGAAGGCGCCCCCGGACGGCTCGGTATGGTCCGGAGCGGTCGGATAGACTGTCGGCCACCCTGGCCCCGGCCCGTGCATGAACCCGAATTACCTCGACTTCGAGCAGCCCATCGCCGACCTGGAAGCCAAGATCCAGGAACTGCGCCACGCCAGCCACGGCTCGGCAGTGGACGCGGACGCGGAGGTGCACGCGCTGCAGAACAAGCTGCGCCAGCGCACCGCGCACATCTTCCGCGACCTGTCCCCGTGGCAGGTCAGCCAGCTGGCCCGCCACCCGGCGCGGCCGTACACCAACGATTACATCCGCCTGATCTGCAGCGAGTTCCAGGAGCTGGCCGGCGACCGCGCGTATTCGGACGACGCCGCCATCGTCGGCGGGCTGGGCCGGATCGACGGCCGCAGCGTGATGATCATCGGCCACCAGAAGGGCCGCGACACCAAGAGCAAGATCAAGCGCAACTTCGGCATGCCGCGGCCCGAGGGCTACCGCAAGGCGCTGCGCCTTATGAAGATGGCCGAGCGTTTCGGCCTGCCGCTGCTGACCTTCATCGATACCCCGGGCGCGTACCCGGGCATCGGCGCCGAGGAGCGCGGCCAGTCCGAGGCCATCGCCCGCAACCTGCTGGAAATGGCCGAGCTGAAGATCCCGGTGGTGTGCACGGTGATCGGCGAAGGCGGCTCCGGCGGCGCGCTGGCCATTGGCGTTGGCGACCGCACGCTGATGCTGGAATACAGCACCTACTCTGTGATCTCGCCGGAAGGCTGCGCGTCGATCCTGTGGAAGTCGGCCGACAAGGCCAAGGACGCCGCCGAGCAACTGGGCCTGACCGCCAAGCGCCTGCACGGGCTGGGCCTGGTCGACAAGGTGGTGCGCGAGCCGATCGGCGGCGCGCACCGCAACCCGCGCCAGATGGCGACGCGATTGAAGGCGGTACTGATGAACGAGCTGGACGCACTGGACCAACTGCCCACCGCCGACCTGCTGGAGCGGCGCTACAAGCGCCTGCGCAGCTACGGCGCGTACGAGGCCGCGTGATGCTGCTGGCCGGAAAGTTCGCCGCCACCTGCTGGGCCGTCGCCAGCGGAGCCCTGTTCCTGGCGTCTTGGGTGCTGCTGGACGCCAACATGATCTTCGCGCTGGTGGCGCTGGGCCTGTCGGCCGGCTGCGCGTGCCTGGCACTGGCCTGCCTGCTGAAGCCGTCGCACCGCACCATCGCCCGCCGCGCCGCGCGCGAGCGGCAGGCGCAGGCCGCGGCCGAGGGACGCGTCGAAGACGCGCCGCAAAGCCGGCACTGGCGCTGATCCACGCATGACGGCGGCAGCGCGTCGCTTGGGGCCCCGATGATCCTCGACGCGATGCTGGATGACCGCGCGGCGTTCCTGATCGCCGTGACCGTGGTGCTGGGCGTGGTGGCCGGGGCTGTATGGCTGTGGCGGCGGGCGCGGGGGCGGTCGGGCTCCCGGAACCGGTAGCCGCAGTTCGCGGTTTTCGATTGGAACGTGTTGCCGCGGCCCTGCTGCCGGGCTTCCAGTTCAACGTCCATGGACGCTTGCCTCGGCCCTCCACCCCGGGCACCCCGTGGCACCATCCGCGCCATGCCCCGCGCACTTGCCCCGCTGATCGATGACACCGACCTGCCCGACGGTCAGGTGTGCGTCGGCCTGAGCGGCGGGCTCGACTCCACCGTGTTGCTGCATGCGCTGTCGCAGGCGCCCGGCGTGCGCGACCGCGGACTGCGCGCCCTCCATGTCCACCACGGCCTGCACGAGCAGGCCGACGCATGGGCCACGCATTGCGAGCAGGTGTGCCGAGCGTGGGGCGTTCCCTTCACCCTGCGTCGCGTGGCCGTCGCACGCACGGGCATCGGACCGGAGGCGGCGGCACGGTCGGCGCGGCGGGCCGCATTCGCGGCGGACCTGCGCCCCGGCGAGTCGCTGGCGCTGGCGCACCATCGCGACGACCAGGCCGAAACCGTGCTCATGCGTGCACTGCGCGGCGCGGGCCCGGACGGACTGGCGGCGATGGCGGTATCGACACCGTTCGCCGGCGGCCGGCTGTGGCGACCATTGCTGGACGTGCCGCGTACGGCCCTGCTCGAGCATGCGCGCTCGCACGCGTTGACGTGGATCGACGACCCGAGCAACGAGGACATCGCGCTGGACCGCAACTTCCTGCGTCGGCAGGTGATGCCGCTGCTGCGGCAGCGCTGGCCGCATGCCGACGCGGCGCTGGCGCGGGTGGCGGTGCTGGCCGTCGAGGCCGTCGAGCTGCTGGACGACGGCGACGCGCAGGCGCACGCACAGGTGGCCACGGCCGACCCGCACTGCCTGTCGCGTACCGCACTGCTCGCACTGCCTGCTGCACGACGGGCCCGGGTCCTCCGGCGCTGGGTCGCATCGCTGCACCTGCCGCCGCTGCCCGGCAATGGCGTTGCGCGGATCGAGTCGGACCTGCTGCCGGCCGCGCCGGACGCGGACGCGTGCTTCGACTGGCACGGCAGCCGCGTGCGCGCCTGGGGCGACCTGCTGCACGCCGCCCGTGTCCGCCCGGCGTTTCCAGCCGGCTGGCGTGTGGAGTGGAACGGCACGACGCCCCTGCCCCTCCCCGGTGGCGGCGAACTGGCCCTGCACGTCACCCGGGGCGAAGCGCGCTTCGACGCGCCCGTCCACGTCGGCACGCGGCGCGGTGGCGAGCGCATCGCCCTGCCCGGCCGACGCCATTCGCATTCGCTCAAGCACGTGCTTCAGGACCTGGGCATTCCACCGTGGGAACGCGAACGCCTGCCGCTGGTCTTGAGCGTGGACGGCCAAGTGCTGGCCGCCGCCGACATCGCCTACGCCACCCCCTTCGATGCATGGCTGCGCGAACGCGGCGGGCGCCTGCGCTGGCGCCCGGACGACGCGCCGTTCGATGCGGATTGAGGCAGGACGCACGCTGTCGATTGACCCGTCACGGGGCCGCCGCCACACTGGCCCGATGCCACGCAAAGCCACCCCAGAATCCGCATCCGAGGCCTCGCCCGTCGCCGATTTCGAGCAGTCGCTGGATGCGCTCGAGCAGCTGGTCGAGAAGATGGAACACGGCGAGATGAGCCTGGAAGACTCGCTGGCCGCCTACGAACGCGGCGTCGGCCTGTACCGGCGTTGCCAGGCTGCGCTGGAGCAGGCCGAACTGCGCGTGCGGCTGCTCAGCGACCCGCAGGATCCGGCCTCGGCGACGCCGTTCCCCGGCATGGGCACGAGCGAATCGCCGCCGACCGATGACCGCTGACCCGCGCCTGGCCGGCTGGCGCGCCCGCGCCGACGCCGCCCTCGCGCAGGCCTTGCCCGACCCCGACCTGCCCCCGCAGCACCTGCGTGCGGCGATGCGCCATGCCGTGCTGCTGGGCGGCAAGCGCATGCGGCCGCTGCTGGTGTACGCCGCCGGCTCGCTGGGCGGTGCCGACGAGGCTACGCTCGATGCGCCCGCTGCCGCGGTCGAACTGGTCCACGCCTATTCACTGGTGCACGACGACCTGCCCTGCATGGACGACGATGCCCTGCGTCGCGGGCAACCGACGGTGCACGTGGCGTTCGACGAGGCGACCGCGGTGCTCGCCGGCGATGCCCTGCAGTCGCTCGCCTTCCAGGCGCTGGCACGCGCCGCAACGCCGCCGGCGGTCACGGTGGCCATGCTGGACACGCTGGCCGATGCGGCCGGTATTGCCGGCATGTGCGGTGGGCAGGCGCTGGACGTCGATGCGACGGGCCGGCGCGGGCCCGCTCTGTCCGTCGCCCATCTCGAGCGTCTGCACGCGCTGAAGACCGGTGCGCTGATCCGCGCCGCGGTGCGGATGGGCGGCCTGTGCGGTGGCATCGACCCGGCCGGACTGGTGCGGCTGGACGACTTCGCCGCCGCGCTGGGCCTGGCCTTCCAGGTGCGCGATGACATCCTGGACGTCGAGGGCGACAGCGAGACGCTCGGCAAGACCGCCGGCAAGGACGCGGCGCAGGACAAGGCGACGTTCCCCGCCCTGATCGGCATGGATGCGTCGCGCGCGCGGCTGGATGGGCTGCTGGCGGAGATGGACGCGGCGCTGGTGCCTTTCGGCGATGCGGCGTCGCCGCTGCAGGCACTGGGGCGATTGGCTGTGGAGCGGGATCGCTGAGCCGACCCGAAGCATTGTAGGAGCGACGTAAGTCGCGACCAGGTATCTCCGGCAACCGACGGGTCGCGACTTACGTCGCTCTACAGTGCACCCCTTTTTCGCGGCTGAAGCCGATCCTACAAGGGCGCCGCGGTAGGAGCGGCTCCAGCCGCGATCGAACCCCCACGAAAAAGGCCGGCGTGATGCCGGCCTCTCCCGTTCGACCATCGCGAACGACTACTTCACCAGTCGCACCGCGAACGGATAGCGGTAGGCCACACCTTCGTTGGCCTTGATGCCGGCGATGATCGTCAGCACCAGCCACGCCAGTCCCACGACCAGCCCGATCGGCAGCGTCAGGATGACGCCGATGCCGAGCGTGCCCAGCGTCAGGATAAGCAGCACGAAGAAGATGGCGGCGACGGTCAGGTTGAAGTTCAACGCCTCCTTGGCCTGGTCGTCGACGAAGGGCATGGAGTCCTTCTTGATCATCCAGATGATCAGCGGGCCGATGAAGCAGCCGACGCTGAAGGCCCAGCCGCCGGTGATCACGCCACCGACCAGCGCGGACAGGTGCGCGAACATCGCCCACTGGCGCTGTTCGGCGGAAATCCCGTCGCTCGGCGTATCGGTCACCGGTGGCGGTTGCTGTTCGAAATCGCTCATTGCGTCCCCTCCTGGTTGGATGTCCCCCGCGCGACACTCTCCGCGCGGGACGTGGCCGGGTCAAGCCGGCGCCAGCCGGGCCGGCCGGCTCAGCCCAGCAGGCGGATGCTCAACGGATAGCGATAGCTGCGGCCATCCCATGCGGCGACCATCGCCAGGATGCTGCACACCAGCCACAGCACCGCGATGCCCGCCACGGCCACCAGCAGTGCGAGCCCGGCCGGGATCGTCAGCAGCAGGCCCAGCCCCAGCGTCACGATGCTGATGCCCACCAGCGCGATGCCGATGGCGACGGCGATGCAGGCGTAGATAAGCATCGAAAGATTGAAGTTGACGGCTTCCAGCGCGTGTTCGGCAACGAACGGTGAGTCGTCGCGTTTGAGCAGCCACACCGCCAGCGCACCGATGACGCCGGCTACGCCCACCAGCCAGCTGGTCATCAGCGCCAGTACCAGCGCCGCCAGGTGCGCGGCCAGCGCCCACTGGCGCTCGCTGGGGGAAGGCGCGGCGGAGACGAGGGACGAATCGTGGACGGAGGCATTCATGGGGCGGGGCTCCTTGCACCGGGCATGGGGCCGGCGCGCAAGGACAAGATCGTGCCGCGTGCCTGCGGCTTCAACCCAACCGATGGGCTAGTGCGGGGGTGCCGTCCTGTCGTGGCGCCCCGACACGGGCGGTCAGCCTTCGGCCGATCCGCCCGCCACGGTCATGCGGCCCAGCAGGATCGAGCCGGTGCGGATGTGCGAGCGCGGGTCGATGTCGCTGCCGACCGCCTCGATGGCCTGGAACATCGTCTTGAGGTTGCCGGCGATGGTGATGCCGTCCACCGGATAGGCAATGCGGCCATCCTCGACCCAGAAGCCCGCCGCGCCGCGCGAGTAGTCGCCGGTGATCGCATTGACGCCCTGCCCCATCAGCTCGGTCACCAGCAGGCCGCGGCCCATGCCGGCCAGCAGCGAATCCAGGTCGCCGGCATTGGAAGCCACATGCAGGTTGTGCACGCCGCCGGCGTTGCCGGTGGTCTGCAGGCCGAGGCGACGCGCCGAGTAGCTGCCCAGCACGTAGCGCTGCAGCACGCCGCCGCTGACCAGCGCCGACTCGCGCACGGCGACGCCCTCGGCATCGAAGGAGGCGGACCGGAAGCCGCGCGGCAGGAACGGCCGCTCCTCGATCGAGAACCAGTCGGGGAACAGCTGCGTCCCGGCGCTGTCGAGCAGGAAGCTGGACCTGCGGTACAGCGCGCCGCCCGACACCGCACCGACCAGGTGGCCGACCAGCGAGCGGGCGATTTCGGCCGAGAACACCACCGGGTAGTGCCCGGTTGCGACCGGCCGCGGCGCCAGCCGCGATACCGCGCGCTCACCTGCCTTGCGGCCGATGGACACGGCCGATTCAAGCTCGTCGGCGGCCAGCGCGATGCTGTACCAGCCGTCGCGCTGCATGGCGTCGCCGTGGCCGGCAATCAGCGCGCAGCCGATGCTGTGCTGGGTGCTGCGCTCGCGGCCGATGAAGCCGTGCGAGTTCGCGTACACGCCCAGGCTGGTGCCGCTGCCGACGGAGGCGCCATCGGAGTTGCCGATGCGCGCGTCGACCTCGCGGCCTGCGGCCTCGGCCGCCAGCGCCAGGTCGATGGCCTGGTCGGCGTCCACCACCCACGGGTGCCAGCTGTCGAACTCGCGCAGGTCGGTGGCCATCAGCTCGGCATCGGCCAGGCCGGCGGCCGGGTCGTCC
>MIDV01000088.1:0-24468 GCA_001830245.1 Lysobacterales bacterium RIFOXYA1_FULL_69_10
ACCCTGCTGGCCTGGGGCCGGGGCGGCGCGGTCAGCGGGCAACGCGCCGTGGCGGTGCGCTTCACGGGCCTGCTGGCGGGCCTGTGGTCGACCCTGATGCTGGTCGGTGCGGCGGCCGGCGGTGACTCGGCACTGCATCCGCTGCAGGGCCTCGGGCAGGCACGTGCGACTGCGCCCTCGACCGCGCCTGCCTACGTCAACGCGAAGTCAATCGCCGACGTGGATGCGCGCATCGCCGAGGCCTCGGAGGCGGGGCGCTGGACGCTGATCGATTTCTACGCCGACTGGTGCGTGTCCTGCCACGTGATCGAACGCGAGGTCTTCGGCCATCCCGAGGTGGCCGCGCGGCTGGCTGCGATGCAGGTGGTCCGCCCCGACGTGACCGGCAACGACGCGACCGACCAGGCGCTGCTCGCGCACTGGCAGGTGCTCGGCCCGCCGACGCTGGTGCTGGTGGGCCCCGACGGCCGGGAGCGGCGCGTCCAGCGCAGCGTGGGCGAGGTCGATGCGGCCGGCTTCCTGGCGCGGCTCGATGCGGCAGGCGTGCCATGACCGGCGTGGGGCCGTTCTCCATCGCGGTGGTGGTAGCGCTGCTCGCGGCGCTGGCCGCGTACGCCACCGCTCGTCTGTCCGCGCGCCGCCAGCCCGACGCGCCGTCCCGCGCCGCCGGCGCGCTGCTGGTGGACGCGGTGTTCATCGGACTGCTCGTGGCACGCGCTGCGTACGTGCTGCGCTGGTGGCCGCAGTACGCCGCCGCGCCGTGGTCGGTCGCCGCGATCGGCGACGGCGGCTTTGCCTGGTGGGCCGGCCTGCCGGCGGCGCTTGCGTTCGTCGCCTGGCGCACGCGCCGGCTGCAACCGCTGCGACGTCCCGTCCTGCTTGGCGTGGCGTCCGGGCTCGCGGTCTGGCTGGCCGGCACTGGCGTGGTGGAACTGATGCATCGCTCCGCGCCGCCGCTGCCGGCGACACAGCTCGCGACCCTCGACGGCAGCCCTGCACGCCTCGACGGCTTCACCGGCACCCCGGTGGTGGTGAACCTGTGGGCCACGTGGTGCCCACCCTGCCGGCGGGAGATGCCGGCGCTGGCCGAGGCGCAGGCCGCCTATCCGGGGGTGCGTTTCGTGCTGCCCAACCAGGGTGAGGCCGCGCAGACCGTGCGCGAGTTCCTGGCGGAGGAAGGGCTGGCGCTCGACCACATCCTGCTCGACCCGCACTCGGCCACGATGCGCGACTTCGGCAGCCGTGGCCTGCCCACCACGCTGTTCTTCGACGCCGACGGGCGCCTGGTCGACACCCACATGGGCGAACTGACCCGCGCCAGCCTGGCCGACACGCTGCGGCGCCGCTTCGGTGCCGTCGCCACCCCTTCCTCCCCTCCCCCGGAGTCCCGCCAATGATCCGACGCACGCTCGTTCCCGCCCTTGCCGTGGGCGCCATCGCACTGCTCGCTGCCGCCTGCAGCCGCGCCGACAGCGGCGACAGCGGCGACAGCGGCGACAGGCCGCCCGTGCTGGAGGCCCTGCAGGGCCGCGGCCTGGAAATCGTCGAGGAGTTCGATGCCGGCGACGGCCTGCGCGGGTTCGCCGGCGTGGCCGGCCAGCAGCCCGTCGCCGTGTACGTCACCGCCAGCGGCGCGGCCATCGTCGGCACGCGCGTGGGTGCCGATGGCGAAGACCTGGACACGCAGCGGTTGCAGGACCTGGTCGCCAAACCGATGGGCGAGCGCGCCTGGGCCCGCCTGGAGGCCAGCCAGTGGGTGCGCGACGGCCGCGAGGACGCGCCGCGCGTGGTGTATGCGTTCAGCGACCCGAACTGCCCGTTCTGCAACCGCTTCTGGCATGCCGCGCGGCCGTGGGTCGAGAGCGGCCAGGTGCAGCTGCGCCACGTGATGGTCGGCGTGATCAAGGCCGACAGTGCCGCGAAAGTCGCGGCGATCCTGACGGCTCCCGATCCGGCCGAGGCGATGGCACGGAACGAGCGCGCCTACGCCAGCGGCGGCATCGCGCCCGCGGCCGAGGTCCCGGCCGAAGTGCGCCGCACGCTGGACGCCAACGAGTCGATGATGATGGAGCTGGGCTTCGGTGGCACGCCCGCGCTGGTGTTCCGCGACGAAGACGGCAACGTCCAGCGTCGCAGTGGCATGCCGCAGGGCGACGACCTGTCCACCGTGATGGGACCCCGCTGATGCGGGCCGCGCTGCTCGCCAGCGTGGCCCTTGCGGTAGCGCTGCTGCTCGCGCCACCGGCGTGGGCACAGCCGGACGGGACGCTGCAGTTCCCGCGCATCGCCGGCGCCGGCGGCGTCATCGACCGCGGCACGCGCCCCGCGCCGGAACCCGGCCGCACGCGCCGGGTGCTGTTCGACCTGGATTCGGCGGCCGGCCCGGGCATCGACCCCGGCCTGGAGTCGGTGGCGCGCCTGCTCAACCTCTATGCGCTGGCGGGCGTGCCCGACGGCCGCGTGGAGGTGGTCGTCCTGTTGCGTGGCGGGGCGACGGCGCTGGCGCTGCAGGCGGGCGCGCATGAACGGCGGTTCGGCGCCGCCAATCCCAATGCGACCCTCGTCGATGCCCTGCTGTCGGCGGGCGTGCGCATCGAAGTGTGCGGCCAGGCCTCGCACCGGAAGGGGTTCGCCGCCGGGGAGCTCGACCCGAGGATCCCGACCGTGCTGGCGGCGCTGGTGAGACGCGAGGCCCTGCTGGCCGAAGGCTACGTGCTGGCGCCCTGAGCGGGGTGTGCGTCCTGCCTTTTCCGGACGGGGCCCTGCCGCCGGGGCCGCTAGAATGAGGCGGTGAGTTTCCCCGTACACGCCATCACCCTGGACCTGGACGACACGATCTGGCCGATCGCGCCGGTGATCGTGCGCGCCGAGGATGCGCTGGCGGCCTGGCTGCGCGAGCACGCGCCGCGCACGGCCGAGCGCTGGCCGGTGTCGGCCTCGCGCGAGCTGCGCGAGCGCATGGGCACCGAGCGGCCCGACCTGTCGCACGACTTCACCCAGCTGCGTCGCCTGGCACTCGAACAGATGTTCCGCGAGGCCGGTGACGACGTGGCGCTGGTGGACCCGGCGTTCGATGCCTTCTTCGCGGCGCGCTGCGCGGTCGAGCACTACCCCGACAGCGTCGACGCGCTGGAACGCATGGCCGCGCACGTGCCACTGGCCGCGCTCAGCAACGGCAACGCCTGCCTGCGCACGATCGGGCTGATGCACCTGTTCGAGTTCCAGCTGGGCGCGCGCGAGCACGGCGTGGCCAAGCCCGATGCGAGCATCTTCCACGCCGCCTGCGAGCGGCTGGACTGCGTGCCCGCCACCGTCCTGCACGTGGGCGACGACGTCGAGATGGACGTGGTCGGCGCACACCGCGCCGGCCTGCGCAGCTGCTGGATCAACCGCGAAGATCGCGAGTGGCCGCACCGGCAGCTCGAGCCCGACCTGCAGTTCCCCACCCTTGCCGCACTGGCCGACTGGCTGGAGACGGCACGCACCCCGGAAACGAATCGACCATGACCACCACGCCGCTGCCCGCCTGCTTCATCGACGCCGCCGATGCGAACAACGCCCTGCCGCTGCATCTGGTGGACCGGGCGTCGCTGGCGGCGTGGCGCGGCGCACAGCCGGCGGTCGTGGCCGGATGGGTGCAGGCGCAGGGCTTCGATGGATCGCCCGGCACGGTGATGACGCTGGCCGACGGCGAAGGCGGCATCGCCGGCGCGGTGGTCGGCATCGGCGACCCGCTCGACCCGGCCAGCTACGGCCACGTGCCGATGTCGTTGCCGCCGCGCACCTGGGCCGTGGCGGGTGACATCGATGACGCACAGCGCCAGGCGTTGCAGCTTGGCTGGGGCCTGGGTGCGTACCGCTTCGACCGCTACAAGAAGCCCGCGCGCAAGCCCGCTCAGCTGGCCGTGGATGCGGGCGACGGGTCGCTCGTCGACACGCTGGCCGCCTGCGTACGCGTGCGCGACCTGGTGAACACGCCGACCGAACACATGGGCCCGGACCAGCTGGAACAGGTCGCCTGCGAGATCGCCGAGCGGCATGGCGCCACCATCAATGTCGTCAGCGGCGAGGACCTGCTGACGGAGAACTTCCCCGCGATCCACGCCGTCGGCCGCGCCAGCCACCGCGCGCCACGGCTGATCTCGCTGGCGTGGGGCGACGCGTCGCACCCGCACGTGGCGATCGTCGGCAAGGGCGTCTGCTTCGACACCGGCGGCCTGGACCTGAAGCCGGCCGACGGCATGCGCTGGATGAAGAAGGACATGGGCGGCGCCGCGCACGCCATTGCGCTGGCCGAATGGATCATGGCGCGCAAGCTGCCGCTGCGCATCACGCTGCTGGTGCCGGCGGTCGAGAACGCGATCGGGCCCGACGCGTTCCGTCCCGGTGAGGTCATTGCCACCCGCCAGGGACTGAGCATCGAGATCGACAACACCGACGCCGAGGGGCGCGTGGTGCTGTGCGACGCGCTGACCTTTGCGGGCGAACTGCAGCCGGCGATGATCCTCGACTTCGCCACGCTGACCGGGGCGGCACGCATCGCGCTGGGCCCGGAACTGCCGGCGCTGTACTGCAACGACGACGCGCTGGCGCAGCAGTGGCTGGACGCCGGCGGCGCCGAGCGCGACCCGGTCTGGCGCATGCCGCTGTGGCGGCCGTACCTGCGCTACCTCACCAGCCAGATTGCCGACCTGGCCAACGGCGGGCCGTCGAAGATGGCCGGCTCGATCAGCGCCGCGCTGTACCTGGAGCGCTTCGTGCCCGCGGGCATGCCGTGGGCGCACCTGGATGTGTTTTCGTGGAACGACAGCGACCGCCCGGGCCGCCCGTTCGGCGGCGAGGCGCAGGGGCTGCGTTCGGCGTACGCGATGCTGCGGGCGCGCTTCGGGGTCTGAAACCTCGTCAGCCGCCGGCCACCGCGACCTGCGGCGCACCGACGCTTTCCTCGCGCATCCGCCGCCAGCGCCGCTCAAGCACGATGATCGTGACCGCGTAGATCGCCACGATCACCGCCGGCACCGCGACGAAGCGCGCCTCCGGCCACGCCAGCCACACGGCCAGCACCAGCACGGTGCGTGCGATGGCATGGAACGCGCCTATCCAGTGGCGCATCAGCCAGGCCGTCGGCACCCACATGAGGCCGCTCAGGATGCCCACGCTCAGGGGCAGCGACGTCGGCTCGACCATGAAGAACGGGATCGCGATGGCGTACACCAGCAGCGCCATGGCCACGGTCGAGAAGAACAGCGCGTCGAACGGATTGCGTGGCCGGCTGCGGTCCATGAAGTGCTCGCCGGTGAAGCGCGACAGGCCCATGCCCAAGTAGGCGATGGCGCCGGTGGCGATGAAGAGCGCCCAGACCGCGCCCGCAAGCGGCAGCACCGCGCCGGCGACGCCCACCGCTGTCCAGGCCAGTGCGCCGGCCAGCGGCATGGCAAGGAAGCGGCGACGGGCGAAGGCTTCGCGCTGCGCGGACAGATCGTCGGCGACCGGGACGGTGCCCGGCGCGGGCGACGGGGTGGGAATGGGACGGGACATGGCGGGGACCCTCGAAGGACGGGACGACGGGAACCGCCCGTCGGCGGACCGGCCGATGCCGGTGGGATGCACTTGCACACTCTGGATTTCAGAGTACTCTCACTTTGCCGATGGATACCAGACCGCCCATCGGGGAAACGACGACACCCGACGACACCACGCCACCTTCGAGACACCGCCATGAGCCCCGACCGCCTGCAGCAGGACCTGGACTACGTCGCCGCCGCCGTGCGCCGGCACGACACTTCGCTGGGCGTCCCCGCGATCTACTTCCTGTGGGCCGTGCTGGTGCCGGTGGGCTTCGCCCTGCCGGACCACGCGCCCACTGTCGCCGGCCCGTACTGGCTGGTCGCCGGCATCGGCGGCGGCCTGCTGAGTTGGTGGCTGGCGGTGCGCGACGCGCGACGCGCCGGCATCAACGACACCGCCGACGGCCGGCGCCACGGCCTGCACTGGCTGGTCGGCGGCATCGGCTTCCTGGTCTGCTGGCTGCCGGTGTTGCGCGGCGCACCGATCGAGATGGCCGTCGGCAATTTCCTGCTGGTCGCCGGCCTGGTGTACGCACTGGCCGGCGTGCACCTGGAGCGCCCGCTGCTGTGGAGCGGCCTGGTGATGCTGGCCGCTTACGTGGTGCTGACGATGTTCGCCCTGCCCTACACCTGGACGATCACCGGCCTGGCAATCGGCGTGTCGCTGGCGTGGGCGGGGATGTCCGCCGTGCGCGCCGCCCGCCACGCGGCCTGAGCACCGACATGGCCACCGCCAGTCCCGCCAATCCACTCGACGCGCTCGACCCCGCGCTCGAACACCGCGTGCGCCTGGCGATCGGCGTGCTGCTGGCGCGCCACGGCGAGATCAGCTTTGCCGCGTTCAAGCAGCAGCTGCAGCTGACCGACGGCAACCTGGGTTCGCAACTGCGCAAGCTCGAGGATGCCGGCTACATCGCATTGCGCCGCGACTTCGTCGAGCGCAAGCCGGTGACGTGGTACCGGCTGACCGCCACGGGACGCAAGGCGGTTGACCGCCACCTCAAGGCGCTGCAGGCGGTGATCGCGAGCGCGCAGGGCTGATGGTGCGGTGCGATGGCTGCGGAAGTGACGACCGGCAGGTTGGAACCGCAACGCCGATGGGGTCACACTCCGCGCTTCCTCACGTCATGGACCGGCATGAACGATTCGGCTGACCTGCTCAAGCAGCTGCGCATCGACCGCAGCGCCCCGCCGCCGCGCGATCCTCGCAAGGGACTGTGGATCGGCCTGGCCATCGCAGCGGCCGTGCTGCTCGCCGTGCTGGTGGCATGGCTGGCCTTCGGCCGCAACGCCGCGCCGGAGGTGCGCACCGCGCAGGCGGTCGCCATCGGGGGCAGCGGCGGTGCCAGCGCCTCGGTGCTGGACGCCACGGGATATGTCGTGGCCCGGCGCATGGCGACGGTGTCGGCCAAGATCACGGGCAAGGTGCGCGAGGTGCTGATCGAGGAGGGCCAGCGTGTCGAGGCCGGCCAGGTGATGGCGACGCTCGACCCGGTCGATGCCGGCGCGCAGCGCGCCCTGGCGGCGTCGCAGTTGTCGGCGGCGCGCAGCCAGATCGCCGGCACCCGCGCGCAACTGCGCGAGGCCGAGGCCAACGCCGAGCGCCTCGGCGAACTGGTCGCCGGCCAGCTGGTGTCGCAGGCGCAGTACGAGCAGGCGGTCGCGCAGCGCGATGCCCTGCGCGCGCAACTGGCCACCGTGCAGCGCAACACGCAGGTCGCCGGCGACCAGCTGCGCATCGCCGACCAGGGCGTGGACAACACCGTGGTGCGCGCCCCGTTCGCCGGCGTGGTGATCGCCAAGGCCGCGCAACCGGGCGAGATCGTGTCGCCGCTGTCGGCCGGGGGCGGCTTCACCCGCACCGGCATCGGCACGATCGTCGACATGGATTCGCTGGAAGTCGAGGTCGACGTCGGCGAGGCCTTCATCGGCCGCGTGCAGCCGAAGATGCCGGTGCAGGCCACGCTCAACGCCTACCCGGACTGGCGCATCCCCGGCGAGGTGATCGCGATCATCCCCACCGCCGACCGCAGCAAGGCCACCGTCAAGGTGCGCATTGCGCTGCTGGAGCGCGACGACCGCATCGTCCCGGACATGGGCGTGCGCGTGAGCTTCCTGGAGAAGGCGGCGCCGCAGCAGGGCCAGGAGCGCCCACGCGGCGTGCTGGTGCCGGCATCGGCGCTGGCCACCCGCGGCGACGCACAGGTCGCCTTCGTGGTCGACGGCGACACCGTGGAGCAGCGCGAGGTCACCGTCGGCCGCACGCTCGGGGACGACCGCGAAGTCACCGAAGGCCTGTCGGGCGGCGACACCGTCGTGCTCGAGCCACCGGCGGAACTGGCCGACGGCGATGCGGTCCGCGTCGCCGAGGGCGATGTCGAATCCTGAGCCCTGCCCACGTCGTACCGCTGACCGTCCACCACCGCATCCACTCCGGGGAACCGCCATGTCACTGGTCACCATCCGCAACCTCACCAAGGCCTACCAGCGCGGGCCGGAGAAGGTCGAAGTGCTGCACGGCATCGACCTGGACATCCCGGACGGCGACTTCGTCGCGCTGATGGGGCCATCGGGCTCGGGCAAGACCACGCTGCTCAACCTGATCGGCGGGCTGGACTCGCCGTCGGGCGGTGAGATCGACATCGAGGGCCAGCGCATCGACCGCATGAGCGCCGGCCAACTCTCACAATGGCGCAGCGACCACGTCGGCTTCGTGTTCCAGTTCTACAACCTGATGCCCACGCTGAGCGCGCAGAAGAACGTCGAACTGCCGCTGCTGCTGACCAAACTGTCGTCCGCCCAGCGCAAGCGCAACGCCGAGATCGCGCTGGAGCTGGTCGGCCTGAAGGACCGCGGCAAGCACCGGCCCAACGAGTTGTCGGGCGGCCAGCAGCAGCGCGTGGCGATCGCCCGCGCCATCGTCTCCGACCCCACCCTGCTGATCTGCGACGAGCCCACCGGCGACCTGGACCGGCAGTCGGCCGAGGAAATCCTCTCGCTGCTGCAGAGCCTCAACCGCGACCACGGCAAGACCATCGTGATGGTGACCCACGACCCCAAGGCCGCCGACCACGCACGCCGCACGACCCACCTGGACAAGGGCACGCTGGCCACCGAAGGCGCGGTGCTGGCGCATTGATCGCCTGAGCCCCTCTCCTTCGAGAGAAGGGTTGGGGAGAGGGTCCGGCGCCGGACGCGATGCTCCAGAAGTGGCACGCATTCGAGGAACGCTGGCTGTTGGCTGTCATTTCAGCCGTCGCGCTCGTCGCTCCGCCGCACCCTCATCCGCCCTCCGGGCACCTTCTCCCAATGGGAGAGGGAGACAGGCAATAAAGAACAAAGGAAGCAGACATGAAATACCTGCACCTGATCTGGGCCGCGCTGTTCCGCAGCAAGACCCGCACGTTCCTGACGCTGTTGTCGGTGGTCGCCGCGTTCCTGCTGTTCGGGATGCTCGACTCGGTGCGCGTGGCCTTCAATTCCGGCGGCAGCGTCGCCGGCGCTGACCGCATGGTGGTGGCCTCACGGCTGTCGATCACGCAGATGCTGCCGTACCGCCTGCTGTCGCAGATCGAGGCGGTGGATGGCGTCGAGGAGGTCTCCTACGCGGCGTGGTTCGGCGGCATCTACCAGGACCCGAGGAACTTCTTCCCCAACTTCTCCGTCGGGCCGGACTACTTCGAGCTGTACCCGGAGTACGAGATCCCCGCCGACCAGATGCGCGCGTTCCAGGCCGACCGCACCGGGGCGGTGGTGGGCCGCGCGCTGGCCGAACGCCACGGCTGGAAGGTCGGCGACACCATCCCGCTGCAGGCGACGATCTTCCCGCGCGGTGGCGACAACGCCTGGCCGCTCAACCTGCGCGCGATCTTCTCCATCGACGGCAGCAAGCGCCGCGGCGAGGAGAACCAGTTGCTGTTCCACTGGGAGTACTTCGACGAGGCCAACGACTACGTCAAGGGCGAGGTCGGTTGGTACATGGTCAAGCTGGCCGACGTGAACGACGCCACCCGCGTGGCGCGCGCGATCGACGCGCTGAGCGAGAACTCCGACCACGAAACCAAGACCCAGACCGAGCAGGCGTTCAACCAGGCCTTCGCCAAGCAGTTCGCGGACATCGGGCTGATCGTCACCGCCATCATGGGCGCGGTGTTCTTCACCCTGCTCCTGCTGACCGGCAACACCATGGCGCAGGCGGTGCGCGAGCGCATCCCTGAGCTGGCCGTGCTCAAGACGATCGGCTTTTCCAACCGCAGCGTGCTGGTGCTGGTGCTGGCCGAGTCGGTGCTGCTGCTGGTGCTGGGCGGCGCAATCGGGCTGGGCATCGCCGCGGCGATCATGCCGATCGTCAGCTCGATGAGCGGCGGGATGATCCAGCTGCCCGGCGTGCCCGGACAGACCTGGGGTGTCGGCCTGGCCCTGATGGCGACGATCGGCGTGCTGGTCGGCCTGCTGCCGGCATTGCGCGCGATGCGGCTGAATATCGTCGACGCGCTGGCCGGGCGCTGATCCCACCACGGAGACCGATGCGATGAAACGCCTGATGAAGTGGTTGGTGAACCTCGGCATCCTGCTGGCGCTGGTCGCCGGCCTGGTGGCCTGGATGATGGCGCCTTGGCAGGCCGTGCTCGGCGTGGCGGTGCTGCTGGCGCTGTGGCTGGCTCTGACCCGGCGCGGCCGGCAGACGCTGGCGGTGGCCGGCGTCGGCCTGGCCAGCCTGCCGCAGCGCTGGGGCGCATCCAGCGTGATTGTGATCGGCATCGCCGGCGTGGTCGGCGTGCTGGTGGCGATGCTGGCGATGGGCGAGGGTTTCCAGGCCACCTTGCAGCAGACCGGCAGCGACCGGACCGCGATCATCCTGCGCGGCGGCTCGCAGGCCGAGACCAACTCGGTGATCACGCGCGACCAGGTGCCGCTGATCGGCAGCCTGGCCGGAATCGCCAGGGGCGAGGACGGGCGCGGTCGCGTCTCGCCCGAGCTGTCGCAGGTGATCAACCTGGTCAGCAAGGGCGACGGCCTGGACGCGAACGCGCAGTTGCGCGGCGTCGGACCGGAAGGCTGGGCGCTGCGCCCGCAACTTAAGGTGGTCGAAGGCCGCGCGTTCGAGCCGGGCCTGCGCGAGCTGGTGGTCGGCCAAGGGGCGCAGTCGAAGTTCGAAGGCCTGGACGTCGGCAGGACCATCGAGCTGGTCAACCAGGACTGGACCGTGGTCGGCGTGTTCGCCTCCGGCGACTCGCACGACTCGGAACTGTGGGCGGACGGCGAGACGCTGGCGTCGACCTACAACCGCACCTCGTTCCAGTCGGTGACGGTCGGGCTGGACGGCAATGACGGCTTCACCCGCCTGAAGGCCGCGCTGGCCGCCGACCCGCGCCTGAAGCTGGACGTGCAGACCACGCGCGACTACTACGCCAAGCAGTCCGAGGGGCTGACCCGGTTGATCAAGATCCTGGGCACGGTGATCGGCACGATCATGGCGATCGGCGCGGTGTTCGGCGCGCTCAACACGATGTACGCGGCGGTGGCCGGGCGTGCCCGCGAGATCGCGACCATGCGCGCGCTCGGCTTCCGCGGCCTGCCGGTGGTGGTGGCGGTGATGCTGGAGACGATGCTGCTGGCACTGCTCGGCGGCGTGCTCGGGGCCGCGCTCGCGTGGGTCGTCTTCAACGGCTACAGCGTCAGCACCCTGGGCCAGAACTTCAGCCAGGTGGTATTCCAGTTCCAGGTTTCGCCCGAGCTGCTGTGGACCGGCCTGAAGTGGGCGCTGGGCATCGGCCTGGTCGGCGGACTGTTCCCCGCCCTGCGCGCTGCGCGCATGCCGGTGACCGACGCGTTGCGCGCGGCCTGACCCGACGCACGACGGTGGCGGTCAGCCGGCCGCCACCGCCGGTCGACGCGAGCGCAACAGCCCGTCGATCGCGTACACCGCCAGGGCGATCCAGATCAGCACGAAGCCGATCACGCGGTCGCGACCGAACGGCTCGCCCAGGATGGCCACGCCGCACACCAGCTGCAGGGTCGGCGCCAGGTACTGCAGCAGCCCGACGGTCGACAGCGGCACCCGGCGCACCGCGTAGGCGAAGCCGATCAGCGGCAGCGCGGTCAGCGCACCGCCCAGCACCAGCAGCAGGTCGGTCCACGGCCACCACGCATCCAGCACGTGGCCCTGCCCGGTCGACTCGCCCCACAGCAACAGCGCCAGCGCCGGCAGCAGCAGGTAGCCGCTCTCGATGCCCAGGCCGGGCAGCGAGTCGATGGCGGTGAGCTTGCGGATGAAGCCGTACATCGCGAACGACGTCGCCAGCGTCAGCGCGATCCACGGGAAGCTGCCGTAGTTGAACGTCAGCCACAGCACGCCGGCGGTGGCGATGGCGACGGCCACCCACTGCGCGGCGCGCAGCCGTTCGCGCAGCAGCACCACGCCCAGCACCACGTTAAGCAGCGGGTTGATGAAGTAGCCCAGGCTCGTCTCGACCACGTGCCCGGCGTTGACCGCCCAGATGTACAGGCCCCAGTTGAAGGCAATGAACAGCCCGCTCAACGCGAGCAGCCCCGCCAGCCGGGGCCGCTCGCGCACCACGCGCAACCAGCGCGTGCCCTGCTTGAGCAGCAGCCAGCCCAGCACCAGCACCGCGCTCCAGACGATGCGGTGGGCGATGATCTGCAGCGACGGCACCGCCTTGAGCAGGTGCCAGTACAGCGGCATCAGGCCCCAGATCACGAACGCGCCGGTGGCCATCCACAGCCCGCGGCGATAGTCGGTCATCGCCCCGGTCATGCGGCCGGCTCCGTCGGCGTGGCCGGCACCACCGGGCGGCCCCGGCGCGCCTTGGCGACGGTGATGATCACCACGCCGGCCAGGATCACCGCCATCGCGCCCAGGTCGTTGGCGGTGAACACCTCACCGGCGATCACCGCGCCGAACAGCACCGCGATCGGCGGGTTGACGTAGGCATAGCTGGTGGCCAGCGCCGGTCGCACGTGGTGCAGCAGCCAGATGTAGGCGGTGAAGCCGAAGATCGAACCGGCCACGATCAGCCACACCAGCGCAGCGGTGGCCTCCACCGTCGGCACCGCGGTCATGCGCTCGCCGGTGACCAGCGCGGCGGCCAGCATCCAGCCGCTGCCGGCGATCATCTGCCCGGACGCGGCCATGAAGGGCGCGGGCAGGTCGAGGTCACGGCTCCAGATCGAGCCCCACGCCCAGGCGATCGGCGCGATGGTCAGGCACACCAGTCCGAGCGTCGACGTGGACAGGTTGCTGCCGGCGTTGAGCCACACCACGCCGCCGAAGCCGATCACCAGGCCGACCCATTCCGAGCGCGTGGGATGGCGGCCGCGCAGCATCGCGAACACGCCGGCGAACAGCGGCATCGACGCCACGGCAATGGCGGCCATGCCGGAGCCGACCTCGGTCTCGGCCAGGTTCACCAGCCCGTTGGACAGCAGCACCATGAAGATCGACAGCACCACCAGCGTGCGCCACTGCCTCGCCGTCGGCGGCGCGGTCCCGCGCATCCGCAGGACCGCGTACATCAGTGCGCCAGCGGTGAACATGCGGAAGGTGCCCAGCAGGAACGGCGGGTAGCTTTCCAGCGCGTAGCGGATGGCGAGGTAGGTCGAACCCCACAGCACGTAGACCGAGGCCAGCGCGAACGCGACGGCAAGGCCGCGCGCGGCCGGCAGCGGCAGGGAGGACGCGTTCATGCACCGGACTCGCTGGGGAGGGGCGGCACCGGACGGCGCCGCGAGGCGCGAGGATACGGGAGCGGCGGGGCCGTGCGCAGCGCCGGTCGTCATGTCCGTGGCGCGGCCCGCGGGATGCAGCGTTGCGCCTGCCAAAACGATCACGGGCACCCCGAAGGTGCCCGTGTATGTGCGCCGGGTACCCGAGGGTGCCCGTGGTCTGCACCGGTTGTCCGGTGGACTCAGTCGGCCCAGTGCCCCGGGGTGTCGACCTGCTTGAGCACCTGCGCCGACAGCTGGCCGTCGTCGTTCAACAGCTGGATCGCGTCGGCCAGGATGGCGGCGGACTCGCGCAGCAGCGGGTCGGGGCGGTCCTCGGCCAGCTTCTCGCGCTGCGCATCGCGCACGATGTCGCGCTCGGACGCGGCCAGCCCATCGTCGGCCGAGTCCTCGGCCAGCGGGTCCAGAGCCAGGCCCAACTCCTTGCGGATCGCCTGCCGCTCCTTGCGCTTGGCCTCGTTGCGATCGCGCTCGGCGCGGCGCTCGGCCTCGTTGAGGCTGATCGAGGTCTTGGCACTTTCCTCGCGGAACTGCGCCACGTCCTCGTTCCACCACTGGAACTCGCGGTCCCTGGCTACGCGCGCCTCGTGACGGGCCTCCAGCTGCGGGATCAGCGGCTGGAAATTGCCGTAGCGCGTATGCGGCACCGCGGCGATCTTCGTCCACGGCAGCGCGTTGTCATAGGTGCTCTCGCCGTACTCGGTGGCATCGACCGAGGCCGGGAACTGGATGTCCGGCACCACGCCCTTGTTCTGCGTGGAGCCACCGCTGACACGGAAGAACTGCGCGATCGTCAGCTTGAGCTGGCCGAAGCGCGCCTCCTCGTTGGCCGGCCAGCGGTCCAGGTCGAGCAGGTTCTGCACGGTGCCCTTGCCGAAGGTGGTCTCGCCGATCACCAGGCCACGGCCGTAGTCCTGGATGGCGCCGGCGAAGATCTCCGAGGCCGAGGCCGAGCCGCGGTTGATCAGCACCGCGAGCGGGCCTTCCCACGCGATACCGGCGTCGCTGTCGCCCTCGACACTGACCCGGCCGCTGGACTCGCGCACCTGCACCACCGGGCCGCGGTCGATGAACAGGCCGGTGAGCTCGATGGCCTCGGTCAGCGAACCGCCGCCGTTGTTGCGCAGGTCCAGCACGACGCCGTCGACGTCCTGGGTGCCGAGCTCCTCGAGCAGGCGCGCGACGTCGCGGGTGGCCGAGGCGTATTCGCCGTTGTTGCTGCGGCGGCCTTCGAAGTCCTGGTAGAAGCCCGGCAGCTCGATCACGCCGATGCGCTGGTCGGCCGCGCCGTCGGTGCCGGGGATATCAAGCACCTTGGCCTTGGCGGCCTGGTCTTCCAGCCGCACCTTGTCGCGCACCAGCACGACACGGCTGGGCGGGGTGTCCAGGCCCATCTCGGCCGGGATCACGTCAAGCCGCACCTGCGTGCCCTTCTTGCCGCGGATCTTGGCCACGACATCGTCGATGCGCCAGCCGATCACGTCCTCCATCGGGCCGCTGCCGCCCTGCCCGACCGCGACCACGCGGTCACCGGGCTTGACCTTGCCGGAGCTGCCGGCCGGGCCGCCAGGCACGATCTCGCGGATCGCGACCACGTCGTCCTGCTTCTGCAGCACCGCGCCGATGCCTTCCAGCGACAGCGACATCGACAGGTTGAAGTTGTCGGCCGAGCGCGGGGTCAGGTAGTCGGTGTGCGGGTCGATCGCGTTGGCGTAGCTGTTGAGGAAGGTCTGGAACACGTCCTCGCCCTTCAGCTCGGCCACGCTTTCGCCGAGGTTCCTGTAGCGCTTGTCCAGCGTGGTGCGGATATCGGCTTCGTCCTTGCCGGCCAGCTTCAGGCGCAGCCAGTCGTTGCGCACCGACTGCGTCCACAGCGCGTCCAGCTCGGCCGCGTCGGCGGCCCACGGCGCGTCCTCGCGGTCGTACTCGAAGACGTCGTCACCGTCGAAGGTGAACACATCGCGCTTGAGCAGCTCGCGCGCGAAGGCCACGCGCTCGTCCACGCGCTGGCGGTAGATGGCGAACATCGCGTACGCCGGCTCCAGCTCGCCGCTCTGCAGGGCGTCGTCGAGCCGCGTCTCGTAGCGGTCGAAGCGCGCGATGTCGGCCGCGGTGAAGAACTGCTTGCCGCCGTCGAGCGTCTCCAGGTACCGCTTGTACATGTCCGCCGACAGCGCGTCGTCCAGCGGCATCGGCCGGTACGCATAGCGGCTGTCCGACAGCACGCCGGTGACGTACTTGGCGGCGATGGTCTGGTCTTCGGTCGGCCCGCGCGGCAACTGCAGCGCACCCGGGTCACGCGCCGGTGTGCGGCTGGCGGTCGCCTCGGAGCGGTCGGTATCGGGGGAGGCGTCGGCAGGCGACACCTTCGCCAACCCGTTGTCGCGCGCCAGCAAGGCCAGCGGTGCAGTCAGCAGGAAGGCGAGAAGGGTGGTTTTGGCATTCATCGGCAAGAATTCCGGCCGTGGGCGGCCTGGTCGCGGGTGGGGGCCCTGCCGGGCGGTGGCGCGTCGCGGCCGGCGGCAGGTTCGGCCGATGGCAGCATGCGACGGGCTATGACCGCCCCACAGTGCCGAAAGTTGCCGTGCCTGTCACGTCGATCACGGCCGTGACGGGGCGATGGCGTCGAAACGGTTCAGCTACGCAGCGGCGGGTCCAGCATGGCCCGTCCCCCGTTATCCACGCGTTACGCGAAACGCAGTGCCACCTCGGCCACGCCAGGGCGCGCCGCGCGGATCAGGCGCCGACCGCGAGGCCCGCTTCGGCCGCGGAGCGATCGGCGTGGTAGGACGAGCGCACCAGTGGACCGGAGGCGACGTGGGTGAACCCCAGGGCGTGGCCGAAGTCCTCCAGCTGCTTGAACTCCTCGGGTGTCCAGTAACGCATCACCGGGTGGTGGTGGGCACTGGGCTGCAGGTACTGGCCGATGGTGATCATGTCGACGTCGTGTGCGCGCAGGTCGCGAAGCGTCTGTTCGACCTGCGGCATCGTCTCGCCCAGGCCCAGCATGATCCCGGACTTGGTGACCACCTCCGGGTGCTGCGCCTTGAAGCGCTGCAGCAGGGTCAGCGACCACTGGTAGTCCGCGCCCGGGCGCACGTTGCGGTAGAGGTCGGGCACCGTCTCGACGTTGTGGTTGAACACGTCCGGCGGCTGGGTGGCGAAGATCTCCAGCGCGCGGTCCATGCGGCCCTTGCCGCGGAAGTCGGGCGTGAGGATCTCCACCCGCGTGCGCGGGCTGTGCTCGCGGATGGCGGCGATGCAGTCGACGAAGTGCTGGGCGCCGCCGTCGCGCAGGTCGTCGCGGTCGACGCTGGTGACCACGACGTAGCGCAGGCCCATGTCGGCCACGGTCTGCGCCAGGGTGAGCGGCTCGGTCGGATCCGGCGGCTTGGGGCGGCCGTGGGCGACGTCGCAGAAGCTGCAGCGGCGCGTGCAGACCTCGCCCAGGATCATGAACGTCGCGGTGCCGTGGCTGAAGCACTCGTGGATGTTCGGGCAGCTGGCCTCCTCGCACACCGTCACCAGGCGGTTCTCGCGCAGCTTGGCCTTGAGCTGCTGCACCGAGTTGCCCGACGGGATGCGCACGCGGATCCACGACGGCTTGCGCAGCACCGGCACGTCGGCGAACTGCACCGGCGAGCGGCTGATCTTGTCGCCGGCCACCTGCTTCACGCCCGGCTGCAACGCGGCGGGCGCATCGGTGCCGACGACGGCGAGCGGGATGGTCTTGGTGGCGGTGTCGGTCATGTCGATTGGAATTCCTTCCCGGGTGTACGGGAGGCGGTGGCTGGGGGCGGTGCCCGAGAGTCGGGTGGACGTGTGTGCCGGACGCGGAGGGGGGGCGGCGTGCCGGCCGGGGTATAGCGCGGGACTGCGGCAGTCAGAGCGCCGGGGGCGGCGCCTGCTCGACCTCAAGGCCGAACTGCGTGGCCACGTGGGCGACCAGTGCCGGCTTGACCGCGTCCAGCCCCGACGGCCCGCCCAAGTCTACCAGCGAGGTCACCTGCAACCCCTCGAATCCGCAGGGATTGATCCGCTGGAACGGCGACAGGTCCATGTCGATGTTGAAGGCCAGCCCGTGGAAGGTGCAGCCGCGCCGCACCCGGATGCCCAGCGCGGCGATCTTCGCGCCGGCGACGTAGACCCCGGGCGCGCCTTCGCGACGCACGGCCTCGATGTTCCAGTCGCCCAGCGTGTCGATGATGGCCTGCTCGATCCGGCACACGTACTCGCGCACGCCCACCTTCAGCCGGCGCAGGTCCAGCAGCGGGTACAGCACGATCTGGCCGGGGCCGTGGTAGGTGACCTGGCCGCCGCGGTCGACATGCAGCACCGGGATGTCGCCGGGCATCAGCACGTGCTCGGGCTTGCCGGCCTGGCCGAGGGTGAACACGGGGTCGTGCTCGACCAGCCACAGCTCGTCGGGGGTCGCCTCGTCGCGGGCGTCGGTGAAGGCCTGCATCGCGCGCCACACCGGCTCGTAGGGCTGGCGGCCGAGGTCGCGGACCTTTGCGGTGGGCGGCGCGAGCACGGCAGGACCGGCGCCGGTCGGGACGGCTACAGCGTCCACTTCACTTCCGGGTGGTCGCGCAGCACCTGGTGGGCCAGTTCGTACTGCTCGCGCGACTCGGCGCGGAAGGCGATGCGCACGGAGACGTAGCGGCCGTTGGAGGAATGCTTCCAGCTGACCTGCTCGCTCAGCACCTCGATGCCCGCGTCCAGCAGCCGGGTCGGGAGCAGCGTCTCCAGGTCCTTTTCGGCCGTGCCCATGGCCGACAGCTCGAACGTGCCGGGGAACTGGAAACCGTGGTCGGGATTGTCGGAGGTGATGTCCATGCCGCCGATTATGGGTATGCTCCGCCCCCAACCCAAGCCGGCGGATGTCCGGCGGGGGTTGTGCAGAGCGTTTAGCTCGGAAGCCCGGCGCACCCGCGCCCCATTACTCACGGAAGATCGCCATGATTCGACCCCTCGCACCTGCCCTCAATCCGCCTGCCCGCCGCGTCCGCGCCGTTGCGCTGGCCGCCGCCGCAGCGCTCGCCCTGCCCATGGCCGCCCAGGCCCAGACCGCGCAGCAGCAGCGCCAGTCCGCCCAGATCCCGACCTGCAGCAAGCCGCTGGGCACGCTGGCCGTGCTCGAGCCGGACCAGAACTGGTGGTACGACTACGACCTCGGCACGCCCACCGCGATCATCAAGGTGTTCGTCAACAAGTCGCGCTGCTTCACCCTGGTCGACCGCGGCGCCGGCATGGCCGCGATGCAGGCCGAGCGCGAGCTGGCCTCCGGCGGCGACCTGCGCGGCGGGTCCAACCTGGGCAAGGGTCAGGTGCGCGCGGCCGACTACGTCATGGTCCCGGACCTGATCTCGCGCAACCGTAATTCCGGCGGGACCAATATCGGCGGCCTGATCGGCGGACTGCTGGGTAACAGCAAGGTCGGCGCACTGGCCGGCGGCCTGAACCTCAAGCGCAAGACCGCGGACGTGGTCCTGACGCTGACCGATATGCGCTCCTCGGAACAGGTCGCAATGACCGAAGGCCATTCCACCAAGACCGACCTGGGTTGGAGCGGGTCCGGCGCGTTCTTCGGTAGCGGGCTGGGCCTGGGCGGCGCCAGTGGCTACTCCAACACCGAGATCGGCCAGGTCATCACGCTGGCCTACCTGCAGGCATACACCGACATGGTAGCCCAGCTCGGCGGGCTGCCCGGCAACGCCTCGGCCGCGAACGTGGGCCAGGCGGTGTCGATGCGCCAGGCCGGCCGCCTGCTGGCCAATGCCGACGGCAGCGGCGCGGCGATGCGCGACCTCAACCCCGGCGACATGCTGTACCCGACCGGCACCAAGCAGGGCACGATGTGGGAAGTGGACGACGAGCTGGGCAACCGCGGCTGGGTGTCGTCGAACCTGCTCGAACTGGCGCGCTGATACGGGTTCACCGCACGGCGCATTGCCTGCGGGCGCCTTGAAGGCGAAAGGGCCGGCATTGCCGGCCCTTTCTTCATGCGCGATCGGGGTCGCCCGAGGGCGCGATCACATCGAGTGCCACCACATCAGCAGCTCGTGCCACAGGCGCTTGAAGAAGCCGGCCTGCTCGATGCCGTCGATCGCCACCAGCGGGCGCTGCGCGATGACCTTGTCGTCCAGCATGACCTTCACCGTGCCGATGGCCTGGCCCTTCTCGATCGGCGCGACCAGCGTGGCCGGCACGTCCATCATCGGCTTGAGTTGCTCGTAGCGGCCGCGCGGCACCGTCACCAGCAGCGGTTCGGCGAGGCCCAGGCGCACTTCGTCGGCCTGGCCTTTCCAGACCTTCTGCTGCGCGACCTGCGCGCCGGCCTTGTACATCTCGTGGGTCTCGTAGAAACGGAAGCCCCAGTTGAGCAGCGCCTGGCTGTCGCGGGCGCGCTGGGATTCGGACGTCGAGCCCATGACCACGGAGATCAGCCGCTGGTCGCCGCGCTTGGCCGAGGCCATCAGGCAATAGCCGGCCGCCGAGGTGTGGCCGGTCTTGATGCCGTCGACGCTGGCATCGCGCCACAGCAGCACGTTGCGGTTGGGCTGGGTGATGTTGCCGACGGTGAACTCCTTGATCTTGTTGTAGGAGTACGCCTCGGGGTAGTCGCGGATCAGCGCGCGGCCCAGCAGCGCCAGGTCGCGCGCGGTGGTGATGTGGCCCTCGCCCGGCAGGCCGGTGGCGTTGATGAAGTGGCTCTTCTCCATGCCGATGCGCTGCGCGTACTGGTTCATCAGCGCGGCGAACGCCTGCTCGCTGCCCGCGACGTGCTCGGCCAGTGCGATGGCGGCGTCGTTGCCCGACTGCACGACCATGCCTTTCTCCATCTCCAGCAGCGGCGCGGTCTGGTTGACCTCGAAGCCCGAGTAGCTGCCGTCCGTGCCGGCGCCGCCGGTGCGCCAGGCGTTCTCGGTCATCATGACCTGGTCGTCGCGCGAGACCTTGCCGGCGGCCATCTCCGCGGCGATCACGTAGCTGGTCATCACCTTGGTGATGCTGGCCGGCTCGAGCTGCTCGTCGTAGTTCTCGCCCGCCAGCACGTTGCCGCTGGCCGCGTCCATCAGCACCCAGGCGGTACCGGTCACCTCCGGCGGCGGCGGCACCGGCAGCGCATCGCTGGCGGCGGGCTGCGCGGCGGCCGGCTGCGGCGTGGCGGGCTGGGGCGACTGGGCGAGCGCCAGGCCGACCGCGAAGGTGGCCAGCGTGGCGAGGACGAAACGGGATTTCATGGTTCTACGACTCCGGGGACCCGGCGGGCGGCCGGAAGAAAGTAAGGGACAACGGGTGCCGGGCGGCACCGAATTCATTCATTGACGCGTTGCGGCGGCCCGAAGCCGAGGCCGGCGATACGTGCCGACAGGGCGGGCACCGCAGCGGCGGCCAGCGGACCGATGCGCAGGCGCCAGACCGGACGTCCGGCCGATTCGCCATCGAGCACGTGCGCGCCCTCGACGCCGGCGCCACGCAGCATCGCCAGCGCGCGGTCGGCGTTGCCGCGCGCGGAGAACGCGGCCACCTGCAACGTGACCCCGTCCGCGGCCGGGGTCGAACTATGGGCGGTCGGAGGCTGGACCAGAGGCGTGGCTGCCGCCGGCATCGCAGTTGTGGCCATTGCCGGGGCGGGTGCCGGTACGCCCGGCTTGCCGGTGGCCACGCGCACCCGGCGCGTGCGCATCCAGGCATCGAACTCGTCGGCACTCATTGCGCGCCCGTCTTGGCGCATGTCGAAGCGGTATTCGGTGCCCGGGGTGGTCGACACGGGGGCGGCCGGCTCGACCGGACCGCCGGCGGCTGCCGTGGTGCCGACCGCTGCCGATGCCGCCGTGGACGCCGGCCGGCCGGTGGCGATGCGAACGCCCGGCGGCAGGTCCACCGCACCGGCGGCAGCCACCGGGATCGACGCCACCAGGCGGTCCATCTCCGTCGATGCAGGCGCAGCAGGTGCAGGCGCGGTTTCCGCCGCCAGCACGGTGCCGGTGTCGCCGGGGGACAGCGCCCGAACCTCGACCCGCGCGGTTCCCTGGCGGATGTAGTCGAGCTTGACCGCCGCGGCGTAGCTCAGGTCGATCACCCGCCCCTCGTGGAACGGGCCGCGGTCGTTGACGCGCACCACCACCGACTTGCCGTTGTCCAGGTTGGTCACGCGCGCGAAGCTGGGCAGCGGCAACGTCTTGTGCGCGGCGGTGAAGGCGTACATGTCGTACACCTCCAGGTTGGAGGTGCGGCGGCCGTGGAACTTCTTGCCGTAGTACGACGCGCGGCCCTGCTCGACGTAGCCGTCGTGCGAATCCATCACCCGGTAGGTCTTGCCGAGCACCGAATAGCTGGCGCGGTTGCCGACCTTGGAGCGCGGCAGGTCGACGACCTGCGGCTCCGGGATGCAGTCGACGTCGGGCACGTAGTCCGGCGTGGTGTCGGAAACACCGGGCTTGTACAGCCCGCCGGCGACATAGTCGCCACGGGTGCCGGGGTCCTCCTGCGCCGGGGCATACGGCGAGCCGTTGCAGCGCGCCGGCAGCGCGCCGGTGGGCAGCGCATCGCGCGTCACCGAACCGGCACCGGCCAGCGGCGAGGGCTCCGACCCACGCTTGGGGGCGCCGGCGCAGGCCGCCAGGCCCAGCACCAGGGCGGCGGCAACCGCGACCCTCATGCGCCGTCGGCGGCCGCGGGCGCGGCGGTGTCGGCCAGCGGGTTCTCGCGGCCGGCGATGGCCTCGGACAACTGGTAGACCGCCATCGCGTAGTGCTTGGAGATGTTGTAGCGGGTGATGGCGTAGAAGTTGTCGAACCCCAGCCAGTGCTCGCGGCCCGACACGCCGTCGAGGTTGATCAGCAGCGCCGGCTCGTCGGGCGCGATGGAAGCGGCCACCGGCCGGTAGCCCATCGTGCCCAGCTGCGCCACGGTCATGTCCGGGTAGAGGCCTTCGGGCTCGAAGTCGCGTGCATCAGGCGCGCGCGTGGCACGCACGGTGATCGGCCCGCCGCGCGTCCAGCCGCCCTTCTCGACGAAGTAGTTGGCGATCGACGCGAACACGTCATCGGTGCTGTTGAACAGGTCGATGCGGCCATCGCCATTGCCGTCGGCCGCGAACTCGCGGTAGCTCGACGGCATGAACTGGCCCCAGCCCATGGCGCCGGCGTAGCTGCCCTTGAGCGTGGTGATGTCGAGCCGTTGCTCCTTGCCCAGCGCGAACAGCTGCGCCAGCTCGCCGCGGAAGAACGCCTCGCGGCGGTTCTCGCGGTCGGCCTTGGCCGGGTCGCCGGTGCGCGGGTAGGCGAAGGCCAGCGTGTACAGCGCATCCACCACCGGGTAGCTGCCGGTGTTGGCGCCGTAGCTGGTTTCCACGCCGATGATGGCGACGATGATCTCGGCCGGCACGCCGGTGCGCGATTCGACCCGCGCCAGTGCATCGCGGTGGCGGGCCATGAACGCCTCGCCGCCATCGATGCGGGCCTGGCTGATGAAGATCGGGCGGTAGTCGCGCCACGGCTTGGCCTCGGCCGGCCGCGACATCGCCTTGATGATGCTCTCGCGCATCTCGGCCCGGGCCAGCACCGACTCGATGTGTCCCGCATCGACGCCGTACTTGGCCGCCGTGTCTCGCACGAACGCCTCCTTCGCCTGTTCCAGCGGCATCGCCGGCAGCGGATCGGGCAGCGGGTTGGTGCCGGGCACGGGCGGACGCGTTCGCGTGGGGACGGGCGTCGGCTCGGCGGTCGTTTCGGACGCTTGCGATGCCTCGTCCGCGGACGCTGCCGGGGTCGGCGGCGCGGGCGTGGCGCAGGCGCCGAGCGCCAGCGAAAGCATGAACACAAGGGCTTTTCGGAGGGGGCGTGCAGTCATCGCGGCGAGGTTAGCACGCAGCATTCCGCGTGCGGCCCGGCCGGGTTCGGGTGGTGTTCATCCATGTCGACGCGCACGGCGCCCGGGCGGCACTCAGCGAGCGTGCACCGGCCGGTGCGCGCGCACCGCCATCACCACGCCCAGCCCCGCAAGCAACGACACCGCCGAGGTGCCGCCGTAGCTCAGCAATGGCATCGGCACGCCCACCACGGGCAGCAGGCCCGCGATCATCCCCCCGTTCACGATCACGTACACGCAGAACGCCAATCCCAGCGCACCGGCCAGCAGCCGGGAATAGCCGTCGCGCGCTTCGCTGGCGATCCACAGGCAGCGTCCGACGACGAACAGGTACAGGCCCAGCGTTACCGCCACGCCCATCCAGCCGAACTCCTCGCTGAGGACGGCGAAGATGAAGTCGGTGGTGTGCTCGGGGATGTAGTTCAGGTGCGACTGGCTGCCCTCGCCCCAGCCCTTGCCGGTCAGGCCGCCGCCGCCGATGGCGATCTTGGACTGGATGATGTTCCAGCCCGCGCCCAGCGGATCGGACTCCGGGTCCAGGAACGTCATGATCCGGTCCTTCTGGTACGGGCGCAGCATCCAGAACCACGCCGCCGGCGCGACTGCCGCGACGCCGCCGATCGCGGCCACGAACCACCACCACGACAGGCCCGCCAAGTACAGCGCGAACGCACCGCTGGAGGCCACCAGCATCGCCGTGCCGAAGTCCGGCTGCAGCAGGATCAGGCCGGTGGGGACGGCGATGATCGCGCTCGCCACCAGCACCGTCGGCACGCGCGGCGGCAAAGCGCCGCGGTTGAGGTACCACGCCACCATCATCGGCAGGCTGAGCTTGAGCAGCTCGGCCGGCTGGAAATAGAACACGCCCAGGTTCAACCAGTGCGCGCCGTGGCGGCCGCTGCCCAGGAACAGCACCGCCACCAGCGGCACGATCGACGCGGCGAACACCAGCGGCGTCCAGTTGCGCAGTTGCGAGGGCGGCATGCGCGACAGCGCCCACATCGCCCCCAACCCGACGGCGAAGCGCGCGCCCTGCGCGACCACCAGCGTCGAGGACTGCCCACCGGCGCTGTAGAGCACCGCCAGGCCGATGGCCATCAACGCCAGCAGCGCCGCCACCAGCGGCCAGTCCAGCGTGCGCAGCAGGCGCGCGGCGAGGTCGAACAGCCAGCGCAGGATGATGCTCATGGCGCTGGCTCCCTGGCGGTCGCGGACGGCTGTCGCCCGTCTCCGGTGCTGGCGGGGGACGGACCTGATGCGGCTACCGTCATCGAGC
>MIDV01000088.1:24475-29234 GCA_001830245.1 Lysobacterales bacterium RIFOXYA1_FULL_69_10
GGGCTCCGGCTCTTCGGGTTCGGGTGGCGGCTCCGGCATCTTGCCCAGCAACCACGCATCGAAGATCTTGCGCGCGATCGGCGCGGCGGTGGTGCCGCCATAGCCACCATGCTCGACCACCACGGCCACGGCGATCGTCGGGTTGTCGGCTGGCGCGTAGCCCACGAACAGCGCCTGGTGGCGCAGGTGGTAGGGCAGCGACTTGGGATCCATGCTCGCGTTGCCCTTGCGACTGATCTTCTGCGCGGTGCCGGTCTTGCCGGCCATGCGGTAGGGCGCACCGATCGCCATCGCGGTCGCGGTGCCACGGCCGTGGATGGTCGCCTCCATGCCTTCCTGCACCGCGCGCAGGTGCTCGGCGTTGGTGGTGATCAACTCGGGCTCCGGGCGCGGCAGCGGGGTCCACGGCTGGCCGTAGCCGTCGCGTCGTTCCGACACCAGGCGCAACTCGCGCAGGCGACCGTCGTCGGCGACGGCGGCGGTGGCGCGCACCAGCTGCAGCGCGGTCGCGATCCAGTAGCCCTGGCCGATGCCGGCGATCACCGTCTCGCCCGGGTACCAAGGCTCGGTCGTGCGGCTGCGCTTGTAGTCGGGCGACGGCACCACGCCGTCGTTCTCGCCGATCAGGTCGATGCCGGTGGTCTCGCCGAACCCGTAGCGCTGCATGTAGTCGGCGAAGCGCTCGATGCCCATGTCGTAGGCGAGCTTGTAGTAGTAGTAATTGACCGAGCGGGAGATCGACGAGCGCAGGTCGGTCAACCCGGCGCCACCGCTGGCATCGCGGTAGCCGCGCGCCTGTCCCGGGATGCGGAACTCGCCGGTCGAGAACACCGTGGACTCCGGCGTGAGCTGGCCGCTGTCCACGCCCGCCAGCGCCACCAGCGGCTTGATCGTCGAACCCGGCGGCCCGCCGCCCAGCACGTTGCGGTTGAACAGCGGGCGCGAAGGGTTGTCCATCAGCGCCCGGTAGTCGGTATGCGAGATGCCGTTGACGAACAGGTTGGGGTCGTAGCTGGGCAGGCTGACCATGCCCAGCACCTCGCCGGTGCGCGGGTCGACCGCCACGGCCGAGCCTTCGAGCTCGCCGAAGGCATGCACCATCGCCTGCTGCAGGCGGGCGTCGATGCTCAGGCGCAGGTCCGCGCCGGGCACGGCCGGCACGCGGCCGACCTCGCCCATGGCGCGGCCGTCGACGTTGGTCTCGATCTTGCGGTAGCCGATGCGGCCGCGCAGCGCCTCTTCGTAGGCGCGCTCCAGCCCGGTCTTGCCGATGTGGGTCAGCGCCGCGTTGGCCTCGCCCAGCGTCTTCAGGTCCTCGGCGTCCACCCGGCCGACGTAGCCGACCACGTGGGCCATCAGGTCGGTGTAGGGGTAGCGCCGGTTGAGGTACGGCACCAGCTCCACGCCGGGGAAGCGCCAGCGGTCGACCGCGAATCGCGCAGCTTCCTCGTCGTCCACCCGCAGCTTCAGCGTGATGGGCTTGAAGCCGCGGGTGGCGCGGCGGTGCTCGTGGTAGCTCTCGATATCCTCCGGCGCCAGTTCGACCACCCGTTGCAGGCGCGGCAGCCACTCCTCCGCGGGCCCCGCCTGGTCGGGCGTGACGTCCAGGCGGAACGCGGGAACGTTGTCGGCGAGGATGCGGCCTTCGCGGTCCAGCACCAGGCCACGCCCGGGGACCACCGGCTGCAGCTTGACCCGGTTGGCCTCGGCGCGGCTGGCGTAGTCCTCGTGCTGCCAGACCTGCAGGCGGAAGTACCACAGCGCCAGCCCGCCCAGGGCCAGCACCACGCCGAGCATGGCCAGCGCCGCACGGCGCCGGAACTGGTCGGCCTCGGCGGCGGCATTCTTGAGGACGCGGCGGCGCGGACCCACGGCTCAGCGCCTCCGCCAGCCGCCGTGCCTGAGCCCGTCCAGCAGCATGTACACCGGCGGCCACAAGAGCATGCCCAGCACCGGCGCCGCCCATGCGAGGTCCGGATGCGGGGCCACGCCCAGCGTGAGGTGCAGCACGGTGGTCACGATGCGGTCGTTGAGCAGCAGGCCGCCGATCGCCAGCGCCTGCTGCGACATCGGGAAGAACCGCAGCCGCGCGCGGAAGCGCTGCAGGATGAAGGCCATCACCGCCAGCCGCAGTGCCTGCTCGCCCAACAGGCTGCCGAAGGTCAGGTCGGCCAGCAGGCCGATCAGGAAGGCGAACCCCAGGCCGTAGCGGTCGGGGTCTTCGAGCACCCAGTAGGCCACCACCAGCGCCAGCCAGTACGGCCGCAGCGGTTGCAGCAGTTCCGGCAGCGGCAGCAGCCCGAGCAGCAGCGCGACCAGCACGCTGGCCGGCATCATCCAGGCGCGGCGGGGACGCTTCATCGCGTCACCTCCGCAGGACCGGGCGGTGGTGGGGGCGACGCCGGGGACACCGGCCCGGCCTCGGGTACCGACGCGGCATCGCCCTCGCCCGCCGGCGCAACAGCGCCGGAAGTCGTTGCATCCGCCTCCGCGGGCGGGGGCGGCGCGGACGGCAGCGGCGTGGCCGGCGCGCTGCGCAGCAGCAGCACGTCGCGCCCGCGGTCCAGCTGCGCGGCGGGGGTGACATCGCCACTGAGGAACGCGCGGCTGTCGTCCGGGCGGAGCTCGGCCACGGTGCCGACCGGAAAGCCGGCCGGAAAGCGCGAACCCAGCCCCGACGTCACCAGCAGGTCGCCGACCTTGACGTCACTCGACAGCGGGATGTTGGTCAGGCTGAGCCGGTCGCTGCGGCCGTTGCCGTAGGCCATCAGCCGGACGCCGTTGCGCGCCACGGCCACCGGGACGACATGCGAGGGATCGGTCAGCAGCAGCACGGTGGCCTGGATCGGGCTGGCGTCGATCACCTGCCCCACCAGCCCACCGGCGTCGATCACGCTCTGGCCCACGCGCACGCCGTCGCCACGCCCGGCATCGAGTACCAGCCGCTGGCGCGTGGGGTCGAGGTCGACGTCGAGGATCGGCGCCAGCAGGACGTCCAGGTTGCCGCGCTGCTTGCCGCCCAGCAGGCCGCGCAGGCGCGCGTTGTCCGCGGCCACGGCCTGCAGCCGCGCCAGGCGCGCGTTGTTGACCAGCAGCTGGTTGCGCAGGCGGTCGTTCTCGCTCGTCAGCTGCGCCAGCGTGCCGGCGTCTTCGTACAGCGCGCCGGCCATGCGCGAGGGCCAGCCGGCGACAGTGCGGATCGGCTGCACCAGCAGGCTGGCCTGCTCGCGTGCCTGGCGCAGCCATCCACCGCGGTGGTCGAGCACGATCAGCACGATGGCCAGCCCGAGGTAGGCCAGCAACCGCAGCGTGTCGGCGACTTCACCGGTGCGGGAGGGGGCGGACGGGCCGGCGTAGGGAGGCATCAGGGGCCGGTGGCTGCTGGGGCGGGATCAGCGTCGCGCGGGCGCGCGGCACATTGCGTGGCGGTCAGGGGTGCGGCGCGGTCGCGCGGGGGTGCGTGTCGCGCAATGCCGGTCGACCGCATGTCACCCGGTCGACCGTCCGATGCGCGGTGCCCCCCGATGTTCAATCCGGCGCGAAGAACTCGTTGCCGTGCATGTCCACCAGCTCCAGCGCGCGCCCGCCGCCGCGGGCCACGCAGGTCAGCGGGTCATCGGCGACCTGCACGTGCAGGCCGGTCTCCTCGCTGATCAGCCGGTCAAGGTCGCGCAGCAGCGCGCCGCCGCCGGTCAGGACGATGCCGCGCTCGGCGACGTCCGCGCACAGCTCCGGCGGGGTCTGCTCCAGTGCCAGCTTCACCGCCGTGACGATGCCGCTGAGCGGCTCGCGCAGCGCGTCGAGCACTTCGTTGGAATTGATGGTGATCATCTTCGGCACGCCCTCGGCGAGGTTGCGGCCGGAGACCTCGATGCTGCGCGACTCGTCCTGCGGGTAGGCGCAGCCGATGTCGAGCTTGATGCGCTCAGCCGTCGCCTCGCCGATCAGCGTGCCGTAGGTGCGGCGAACGTAGGCGATGATCGCCTCGTCGAAGCGGTCGCCGCCGATGCGGACGCTGGCCGAGTACACGATGCCGTTGAGCGCGATCACCGCGACCTCGGTGGTGCCGCCGCCGATGTCGACCACCATCGAACCGCGCGCCTCGGTCACCGGCATGCCGGCGCCGATCGCCGCAGCCATCGGCTCCTCGATCAGATACACCTCGCGCGCGCCGGCCTCTTCCGCCGATTCCTTGATCGCGCGGCGCTCCACCTGGGTGCTGCCGCACGGCACGCAGACCAGCACGCGGGGGCTCGGGCGCATGAAGCGGCTCTTGTGCACCTTGCGGATGAAGTGCTTGAGCATTTCCTCGGTGTAGGTGAAGTCGGCGATGACGCCGTCCTTCATCGGGCGGATCGTGGTGATGTGCCCCGGGGTGCGGCCGAGCATCTGCTTGGCCTCCGCGCCCACCGCCGCCACCGAGCGGTTGCCGCCGACCACGCGGTCCTGGCGCACCGCGACCACGGACGGCTCGTTGAGCACGATCCCCTGGCCGCGGACGTAGATGAGGGTGTTGGCCGTGCCCAGGTCGATGGACAGGTCGTTGGAGAACATGCCGCGAAACTTCTTGAACATCGGGGATATGGGTCCTGACGGCGGCGGTCGGCGGCCGTGTGAAGGGGGCGTGCAGGCGGTCCGGTAGCCTAGCAACGCCCCCTTGTCGCAGCAAGGAAAAACAGCGGTTTGCGGCGGCTTTGGGCGTTCAGGGTCAGCCCGCCGGTTCAGCCTCGGCCCGGCAATCGTGACGCGGTTCACGGCG